>CAZWBN010000066.1:6681-9639 GCA_964632095.1 uncultured Clostridia bacterium
TAAAATTCATTATTAGTTTTATTGACAAACCATTACAATTCTTTGGATTAATAGGCTTATGCTTTGGAACAATAGGATTTATTATTGCATCAATTCTTACAATTGGATTCTACTTTTTTGGCTTATCAATAAGGGAAAACTTAGGAAATTTATTATTTAGTATATTTTTAATGATACTTGGGGTTCAGTTTATTATGACTGGATTATTGGCGGAAGTTATATCAAGAGTTTATTTCGCAACTCATAAAACGAAAATATACTTTGTTGAAGAAACAAAATTTCATACAGAAAAGGAATTAGCTTCTTGATTTTTTCCTCTTTTAAAAAATAAAAATGTGTGGAATATGTGGAATTTATAATTTTTCTCGGGGTAGTTCTAACTTAAAAGACCAGCTAAAAAGAATGTGCCAAGTCATGATTCATAGAGGACCAGATGATGAAGGTTATTTTTTAGATGATAGAATAGGGCTTGGAATGAGAAGACTTGCTATTATTGATTTAATTACAGGGCATCAGCCAATTCATAATGAAGACGAGAGTATATGGGTTATATTAAATGGGGAAATTTATAATTTTAAAGAATTAAGAGAAGAACTTATAAAAAAAGGACATAAATTCTATACAAATTCAGACACAGAAACAATTGTTCACCTCTATGAAGAAGAAGGCGAAAATGTTGTAAATAAATTAAATGGTATGTTTGCATTTGCTATATGGGATAAAAGAAATGGAATTCTCCTTCTGGCAAGAGATAGACTTGGAATTAAACCCCTCCATTTTTTCCAGAAAAACAACACATTTATTTTTGCTTCAGAGATAAAATCAATCTTAGTAACAGACTATTATAAAAAAGAAATTGACTTTGACGCATTATCAAAATATTTTTCATTTGAATATATACCAGCTCCTCAGACAATTTTTAAGGATATTAAGAAACTCCTTCCAGGACATTTAATTGTCATTAATAATGACAAGATAAAAATAAAAAAATATTGGGATATTAAATATGAATATGAAATAAAAGACGAAAATTATTACACAGAGCAGATATACGAGAGATTGAGAGAAGCGGTTAAAAAAAGACTGATTAGTGATGTCCCCTTAGGGGTTTTTTTGAGCGGAGGAATTGATTCAAGTACAGTAACTTATTTAATGAGTCAGGTTTCTAATTCACAGATAAGAACCTTTTCAATTGGATTTGAAGAACAATCATTTAATGAGCTGGAATATGCCAGAATTATGGCGAAATATATTGGGTCAGAGCATAAAGAATTCATGGTCAAGTCAAAAATGGTTAAAGAACTTGTTCCAATTCTAATGAAATATCTTGATGAACCACTGGCAGATGCTTCGATTATTCCTACTTATATTATTTCTAAGTTAGCGAGAGAATTTGTTACTGTAGCTTTAGCTGGTGATGGAGGAGATGAATTGTTTGCCGGCTATGATACATATAAAGCATATCAGATTGCTCGTTTTTATAGAAAAGTCCCAAAATTTATAAGAGACCATATTATTAAAAATTTAGTGAATATCCTTCCAGCTTCTCCAAAAAGATTAAGTTTTGAATTCAAGGCAAAAAAATTTATATCAGGAATAGATTATCCTCCTGAAATTTCGAACTATATATGGTGGGGTGCTTATAATCCATATGAAAAGGATAAATTATTTTCTGATGAATTTAAATCCTTGATAGAAGAAGACCCATACTCTCCTGTTTTCTTTCATCTTAAAAATTATAAACCAGAAAACATACTCGACAGGCTCGGGTATCTTGATATAAAACTTTATTTACAGGATGATTTGCTGGTAAAGGTTGATAGAATGAGCATGGCGAATTCTTTAGAAATTAGAGTCCCATTCCTTGATCACAATTTTGTAGAATTTGTAACCTCAATTCCATATAATCTTAAGTTAAAGGGTTTAAAAACAAAATATATTCTAAAAAAAGCTATGCATTTCCACCTCCCAAAGCAAGTATTATATAGAAAAAAAATTGGGTTCGATATTCCCCTGGGAGTTTGGATAAGAAAGGAATTGAAGGATTTTACATTAGAGGTTCTATCGAAGGATAATTTGAATCGACATAGATTTTTTAATTACTCATATATTGAAAAAATTTTAAAGGAACACTTTTCCGGTAAACATAATCATCGACAATTATTATGGCCTCTTATAATTTTCCAATTCTGGTATAATCATTATATTGATGGTAAATAAGAAAGAGTTATTTAGATTGTACAGAGATGCAGATCTATTAACAAGAATTTTTATTCGTATAAAATTGAAAATCTGCCCGTTTCTCAAAATGGAAAGATATTTTCCTCAAAAGGGCGAAATAATTGACCTTGGATGTGGAAATGGTCTTTTCTCAAATTTATTAAAATTAGGTTCAAAAGAGAGAAAGATTACAGGATATGATTTAGACAAGAAAAAAAATTGAAATAGCAAGAAAAACTCAGGAGATAGAAAATTCAGATATAGCTTTTTATCATGCGGATATATTAAAAATGGATTATCCGCAGAGTGATGTTTTCTGTTTGAGCGATGTTTTATATTTGATTCCTTATGAAAAACAAATTGCAATATTAAGAAAATGTTTTACATCACTAAGAAAGAATGGGATCCTAATTATAAAGGAGGTAGATACTAAGCCAAAATGGAAATACTGGTGGAATTTTTTTCAGGAAACCCTCGCGGTTAAAATTCTAAATTTAACACTTGGAAGAAATTTTTATTTCCGGGGAGAAAAAAACTTTATAGAAATTCTTTCAGAAATAGGATTTAGAGTTGAAGTTGTAAGATTGGATAAAGGATATTGGTATCCTCATATTTTATATTTATGCTACAAGAATAATAGGAGAAAAATGCTTGACATGAAGTGATAAATTTTCTAAGCTTAAAAGGAAGGTTTATTTATTTTATAAAAAATTAAACCTTCCTGAAAGGAGAAAAAGC
>CAZWBN010000067.1:0-4964 GCA_964632095.1 uncultured Clostridia bacterium
TTAAATGACTTCCAATAAACCCTGTTCCACCAGTAATAAGAACTTTCATATTAAAAGATTTTAGGGGAAAAAACAGAAATGGTCAAATATAATTTTAAGTGAAGAATAGACTTAATATTTTATTCTTTTGAAATATTTTTCAATTTCCTCTATAAAATTATAGAAATCCTTATAATTGTCTCTAACCAGAGCCAAAAGCTTATCATCCGAAATTATCCAATATCTATGTATAATCGAGTTTCGAAAATCAAAAAATGGCTTGAGTTTATTGGCAAGATTCTTTGAAATTATACCAGTTTCCCCTGCTTTTATAATGGTTTCAACATAACCTGTTACACTTTCCCCCCTTCCTTTAGCTAAAATATGGGTTAATGTGTTTGCCATTATTTCAGCTATTTCAATTAATAAGTATTTAAGCCCTCTTATTATCCATTTCTGTGATAATATTTCATTCTGCGAATAATTATTTACAAGGTTTTCAATTTCCCCTGTCCTTAATTTTATATCACGAAGGTAATTTTCTATACGGTCCTTATCTAATTTCATAATATTTCAGCTTCTTTTAAAATACCAACACAAGCACGAAAATTGATGGAATTTTTTTCTATTAAAGTTGTTCGAAAGTCAGGATCTTTATCCAGAATTAAAACCCCTTCTTTAAAAATTCTGTTTAAAAATTTAAAAGAAACTAAATTTAATAATACAATATCAATATCATCTGCTCTTAGAATAATATTTTTTTTTCTTAATTCTCTTGAAATTATATGTTTCAGCTCAGAAGTTTCTACAAAAACATTATCAGGGAGGGGAGAAAGATAAATTCCAATATCTATGTCCGAATACTTATTTTCTTCTTTAATGAAAGAACCAAAAAGATAAGCAAATTTTATATTTTTATTTTTCTCTAATAATTTTTTGATAGTCCTTATTATTTCTTTTTTCATGTAAAAATACTAACACACGAAATTGCATATTTCAAGGCAGATCACTTTTTTTTAAAAACTTGACTTACATTTTATAAGGATTTAAAATTTCCAAAACAATGAATGAGTGTCTTGGATATTATAGATTAGTGGTTGGTGCTCTTGAGACAAATTGTTATATTGTTTATTGTAAAAAAACTCTTAAATGTTACATTATTGACCCTGGTGCAGAAGGTGAGAAGATTGCGTCATTTGTGAGAGAAAAAAAATTAAAGCCTGTCGGAATAATTAATACACACGGACATATTGACCACATTGGTGCTAATAAGAAAATAAAAAAGGAATTTAATATTCCTATAATGATTCATCCTGAAGATAATTCTTTCCTTACCGGGAAACAGAATTTGTTCTTTTCTTTTTTTCTAAATTCTCAATCTTCACCTCCTGCTGACTTTTTTCTTGAGGAAGGACAGAAATTGAAAGTGGGCAACTGTTTTCTTGAAGTAATACATACTCCAGGTCATACGCTTGGGAGTATAATTTTAAAAAGTGATGAATTTGTAATATCAGGAGATACACTTTTTGCTGGAGGAGTGGGGAGAACTGATTTACCAGGAGGTTCTTTTGAATTGCTTTTAAATTCGATTAAAACAAAACTTTTCTCCTTGCCCGAGAATTTGCTTGTTCTCCCTGGACATGGAGAATTGACCACAATAAAAGAGGAAAAACAGACAAATCCCATTGTTTACAATTTCGAGGATTAAGCTATGGATTACATAAAACTGTTTCTTGATTACCTTTCAATTGAAAGGGGATTGTCTTCTAATACAATTCAATCTTACAAAAGAGATTTGGAGAAATTACAATATTTTCTCAAAAAAAAATGTTCCATAGAAAAAGCTTGTGAGAAAGATATAGCAGGGTTTATCCAGTATCTTGGAAAATTGAATCTTTCTTCCCGTTCAATTGCCCGATGTTTATCAGCAATTAAAAGTTTTTATAAATTTTTGGTACTTGAGGGAGTTATAAAAGTTAATCCAACATTAAATTTTTCCTCGCCAAAAGTATGGCTTACTCTACCGCGATATTTATCCTTTGAGGAAGTTGAAAAGCTTTTATCTTTACCAGATGAATCGAGTGAAATTGGATTAAGAGATAAAGCAATTTTAGAAACCATGTATGCTACAGGACTAAGGGTATCAGAATTAATTAATTTGAAACTGGAAAATTTAAATTTAGAACATGGTTATTTAAAATGCAGTGGGAAGGGAGGAAAAGAAAGGATTATTCCCCTTGGAAAAATAGCCAATCAAAAGATTAGAGATTATTTAAAATTCAGTAGAGAGAAATTGCTTAAAGGCGAAAAAAGTGAATTTTTATTCATTAATTACAGAGGAGAAAAATTAACTCGCCAAGGGTTATGGAAAATTATAAAAAACTACGCAAGTCAAATTGGGCTAAGGTCTAAAATTACACCTCATATTTTAAGACACTCTTTTGCCACCCATTTGTTAGAAAAGGGAGCTGATTTGAGGTCAGTGCAATTAATGCTTGGTCACAGTCAGATTACAACTACTCAGATTTATACGCATATTACAAGGGAAAGGCTAAAAAAGCTTTATGATAAATATCATCCACGAGCTTGAATTTCATTTGATTTTTTCATCTAATTTGAATAAAATGGAAGAAATTTTAGGATGCGAGAAATTTCAAGAAAGGAGAAGAACTTAATTCAGGCAATTACACGAGGAGAAAAAAGAGCAGAAGAGGAATTAGTTAAAAGATTTAAGAAGGGTTTAATCTGGCTTTCAAAAAGGAAAATAGGGGATAATGAACATGTTGAGGATATTGTTCAGGAAACATTTAAAAACTTTTTTAAAAGTATAAGAAAAGGAATAATTCCTCAAAATGTTCGTTTAAGAGATTATATATTTGGGATTTTTAAAAAAGTTCTTGCTGAATATATAGAAGGAAGAATAAAGGAGGAGATAATAATGACTAAAAATAATGAGGAGGATTTTATTGATATGAGAACACCTGAAAGTGAATATTTAAAAAAAGAAAAAATAGATTTTATAGTGAAATGTATTGAAGCTTTACCCAAAAAATATCAGGAAATTATTATTCTCCATTACCTTCAAGGCTATTCTGTAAAAGAAATCAGTGCTTTAACGAGCCTGTCACCCGGTACGATTTGTTATCGACTTCACATTGGAAGAAAAAAAATTATAAAAAAAGCCAATAAAAAATTGATTTTTGCCGACTTATTATAATAGAGGGGTAAAAATGGAGGAAAATATGAAATGTAAGGACAAAAAAATGAATAAATTATTGACATATTATCATTTGGATATGCTTTCTCCAGAAGAAAGAGATATTTTTGAAGCTCATTTGATTGAATGTGAGGCATGCAGAAAGGAATTAGAATTAACTGAAAGATTTTTCTCTTTTGCTAGTAAAAACAGAGAGGAGATAATTGCTCATTTGAAAAGGAAAGAGATTGACTTTATCCCGATAAGGAAAAGAACTTTTTATAGAAAGTTGGCTTTTGGGGTTTCTTCGCTTATAGTTTGCGTTTTGATTATTTGTGCTTACTATTTTATATTTTTAAAGAAACCGCCTCCCTTAAGTGAAAAAATAGGACAGGGAATAAGAGGAGAGAATATAAAGATCTGTTGTCCTGTAGGAGAGATTGAGGAGCTACCAGAATTTATAAAATGGAGTGAAGTAAAAAATGCTGATTGTTACTTGATACAGCTTATTGATAAGGACGACCAAATTATGTGGAGTGCTCTTGCCCATGAGAGCAAAATAAAGATTCCTTCTTTTATACAGAGAAAAATAAAGAAAGGGAAGAGCTACTATTTGAAAATAAAAGCATTTTCCTCTGATGGAAGAATCATTTTAGAATCCAAAAAAATTAATTTTTTATTTATTCCAAAATTTTAGAAAAATAATATACAGAATAATTAGACCTGCAATCAGATAAATTAAAAATAATAAATACCGCGAGTAGTTATTAAAAATTTTTTTATTAAATTCGCCCAAAAGAATTAACCCAGCCCAGTGATAGGGATGCTCAAAGGCTTTATTTTTAATCATTTCCAGTTTTGCCTTTCTTAATGCCTCACTTTTTCTTTCTCCTTTTTTTAAGTAGAAATAAAATAATTTCATAAGATAAGCGGTAGAAAAATCTCCTACCTCCCATAGACTTCCTGTAACACTTGAAGATCCTGCATATAAAAAACCCCTTGCTAAACTTACAAGACCTTCTCCTTCAATATATTTCCCAAGATTTGTTTTACATCCAGAAAGCACCACAAGGTCAGAATTTAATTTGAGATTATATATTTCCCTTAATTGTAAAAAACCATCCTCTTTCGGGTCATCATCCAGAGTAAATATTATAGCAGAGCGCCATGGTATTACTTCGTCTATTAAAGTGTGGGTGGCAAAGTGTATAATTCTAAATTCTTTGAGGTCTAAATTTTTGATTATCTCTTCTTTAAATGAATTTTTCTCGAGAATGACCCTTTTCTTTTCTGGAAAATAATGTGAAATACCGTAAATTTCATCCTCTGAATACGGGATTTTTTCAAAAGGACCAAATAATGGCTTGTACAATTTATTTATTGCATATCCGGATAAGAGAGCAGGAAAGACCGGATTCCCGGCTATTAAAAGTTGATATTTTCTCTTATTTTTTTCCCTGATTTTTATATTTTCCCTATTAATTAATTGCATTAAAATAGCCGAAGATGGAGAGTAAGATACATTATAACTCTCTATCAAATAATTTTTTTCTCTTCCATTTTTTATTATTAAAGTTTCAAACGGGAAGAAATATAATACCCCGTCAGGGATTATTATTAGATTCGAGTATTTTTTTAATTCATTATTTATTGGTTTAATGAGAATTTTAAAGATTTTTTTATTATATAATTGGATTTTACTAAAAGGGCTATCTTTTTCTCGAAGGAGATTGTAATAATTTATTATCAATTTTTCAAAGTCTTTTGCTTTCGGGATTAAATAAATTGA
>CAZWBN010000067.1:5064-9453 GCA_964632095.1 uncultured Clostridia bacterium
CTTTCCAAAAGCAATTCCGAATTTTTTATCTCTTCTGCTATTTCATAAGCTCTGGTAAAGCAATCTATTGATTTCTTAAATTCATTTGTTTTTAGAAAAATTTCTCCCAAAAAATTCAAGTTTTTCCCTTCCATATATCTATTCCCAATTTTTTTAGAAATCTCCATAGAGTAAGAACAGTGCTTTATTGCATTTTGATGGTCATTTAATTTCCAATAGATATATCCAATGTTATGTGTCAATCCTGCTTTTGCCCGAGCATCATTAATTTGATTACTAATTTGCAGTCCTCTTCTAAAGCATTTTAATGCTTTATTATACTCTTCATTATTTAAATAAATATGTCCGAGATTATTCCAGATGATCTCCTCCCGCCTTTTATTTCCGATTTTTTGAGCAATTTTCAATCCCCTATAATAACAATCCAACGATTTTGATTTTTTCCCTAAATACCTGTATATTTCTCCCAGACTTATTAAACAATTAAGTTCAATTAATCTATCTTTTATTTCTCTTGCTAATTTTAATGCTCTTTCACTGTATTCTAATGCCCTAATATAGTCTCCTGAAATGGTATAGCAATATCTGATATTGTTTAAGCATTCGGCTTCATTCCTTTTATCTCCAATTTCTCTTGCTAATTTTAATGCTTTTTGGTAATACTCAAGGGATTTACGATAATTATTTAAATAATAATAAACTACAGCGATGCTATTAAGACAAAGTCCTTCTTCTTCCAAATCATTTACCTCTCTTGAAATTTGAAGAGATTTTTTAAAATAATCTAAAGCTAAATTGAGATTGTTAAAAAACCAGTATATTCGTCCAAGTTGTCTTAAAGACTTTCCTTCTTCTCTGAGATTGGATGTATTTTTAAAGATTGATAGGGCTTTTAAAATATATTTTTCAGCTTTGTTATAATCACCTAAATTCTGGTAACAGCATCCAAGCCCAAAATAAACAAATGGATTTTTCAGATTTTTTCTTAATTTCCTTTTTAAATAATCAATAATTTCAATTAATTCTTCTTTTTTCTGATAGCAATAAGCTAATTCCCTATATACCTCACTGAATTCAGCTCCCAATTCTATACATTTTTTAAAATTTTTTAATGCTTCTGAGAAATTATTGATTTCCCTATATACTAATCCAATTCCATAATAAACAAGCAAATTGGATGAATTTTTTCTCTTTAAGCCCTCAAAATACTTGATTAATTCGTCTAAATTATTTTTTTCCTTGTAAGCTTTAACTAAAATTTCAAATACTGGATATGTAGATTTTCCATTTGCGATAATATTTTTTGCCTCTAAAGTAACATTGTTGATTTTTCTTTCTTTAAAAAGGTTTATAAGATTTTGATATTCATTATCTTTATTAATGGATAAAAGAGGTAAAGTAATCAGAAAAAAAATTATAAAGAAAGAAATTTTTGAATTTTTAATTTTCATTCCCTCTACCAGGTTGCAAAAAAAAATATAATATTAAAAACTTCTATTTGTCAAATACTTTATTTTATTGTATATTTTTAGAAAAAAAGGAGGTTTGAAATGCCAGGAACAGATATAGGTGGACCAACTCCACCTGGGCTTTGGACAAAATCTGAGAATAAAAAAGTTAAAATTATTTTGAATAATGAAGTAAAAGTAGAGTTTGATGTTCTGGAAATTCCAGAGAATTCTGTGTGGAGAGACATAAAAGCTGAAATAAAGAAAGATGAAATAATCAGAGGCTTAAACGAGCTTTTTGAACCTTCTAATTCAGAGTGGTATTACAGTATTACAGATGGAAAATTTAGAAATTATGACATAGGAAATGTAAGGTATTTTCTTAATACTCAAGTTCACGATTTGAATTCAACTCTTTATATTGATGAATACTTTGATTGTGATGATTTTGCACAAGTTCTTGAAGGAAGAATAAATTTTTACTACAAGGGAATCGCTTTTGGAACTTTTTATTACAAGAGCGCGGACCCGGAACAGAAATGGACTCATGCTGTTAATATTTTCTGTCAAAAGAAAAGGGAAAAAATCGAGTTCTATCTGATTGACCCTATTACAAAGGAAATATTTAAATACGACAGAAAAAAGATTGCTCCTCTTGTAGTTATAATTTAGAAAGGGGTTTTATTTCTAACTGCACAATTACTGAGTGAAAATTTTTAAAGGGGAGTATATTATTCTTTTTACAAACCATTTCTGTTTTTTTCCACTTCCATGAATAAATTCTCATAAATTTTTCGTTATAAATTTCCTTATTCTTGAAACGAATATGATTTGTACCTTCTATAATGTTTTTATTGTATTTTATTTTCGGATTTAAAAATTCATTTTGAGCAGAACGGGGCATAAGAAGTTTTCTCTTTTCTTTTATTCCCGGAATAAAAATCGAAGAAAAATTAAAATCAAGATTGACTGAATCATTTTCTCTTAAGAGATAATTCACTTTTAATTTCGGGGGAGAATGTTTTGACAAATCTATTATTTTTTTTGATGAATCTTTAAGATTTAATATAATTTCTTTTCCTCTCCATTTAATTATTTTTTCATTTCCATGATAAAGCAGAAAATCACTATTATCTTTTTCTATTACACCTTCCCATTCTGTAATTAAATGATATTCGCCTTTAATCAAACAGGATATTTCTTTAATCTCATAAATCCCATTGACTTTAATTTTTAAGTTGATTTTCCATCTGGGTGTTGAAGAAAATAAATAAGGAAGTAAAAGGAGAACATAGAGGAGTATATATTTTGCTTTCATTTCAATCAAGATAACCAAGAGATCTTAATTTTTCTTTTGTTTTTTCATCAATTTCAATGTATTTTTCTTTTTCTTTTTTTATTTTCTGAGCCGATGATAAATGGTGAAGGAGATATTGATGAAAGTAGAAACTTAAAAATTTATTTGAGACTAAATTCTTTTTCTCCTGTGAGTCATTTTTTAAATCATATAGCTCTGCTTCATTACTATTTAAGTCAAGAATATATTTATATCTTTCACTCCTGATACAATAACGAGATATTGGAATTATCGTTCGAGAAAAAATAAATTCTTTCATTGCTTGATTTGAGAATATAAGAGGTAATAGGCTTTTACCTTCTAATTTATATTTCATTTTTCTTGGGAGTCTGAATAAATCAAAAAAAGTAGCTGTAAGGTCCACGATTTCCACAAGATGAGAAATTTTTCGAGGCTTTATGCCAGATTCTTTGGGAAATTTTATTATTAATGGAATTTTAATCATTTCTTCATAGACAGTAGTGTTATGCTGGATTTTTCCATGTTCAAAAAATCCTTCGCCATGGTCAGAAGTTATAATTAAAATAGAATTATCAAATAAATTTTCCTTTTTAAGAAGTTTTATTACTTTCCCAATATAATAATCAACATAATTTAAATTTGCATCATAAAGTTTTATTAAACATTCTAAGTCCTTCTTTTTTAATTCTATTTTTCCATTTTCAATTTCTTCTAAATATTCTACTGTTCCAATTTCCTTATTACATAAATGAGCTCCAAATTTCCTTTTAAATTTGAGAGGAGGGTTATAAGGGGCATGAGGTGAGGTGTAATGTAAATAGAGAAAAAACCTCTTTTTTTTCTTTTTTATAAAATCAATAGTTTCTGATTTCAAAAGAATATTTTCAGTTTTCCAATTCTCTTTAAAAAAAACAAAACCTTGATGCATATTAAATTTATCCGATAGATATGGATTACTTATTTCAGCTATAGTTAAAAATCCTTTATCTTTAAAAGCTTCCGCAAGTGTATAGAATTCGTCAGAAAGTTTTTGGTAATCCATAACTGTATAATGAGAGACTGGGTAAAGTCCAGTGAACAAGGAGGAAGTGGATGCCAAGGTATAAACAGCTTGAGTAAATGCATTATCGAAAATCAAGCTTTCTTCCGCAATTTTATCAATATTTGGTGTTGTTTTATATTTATAGCCGTAACAGGAGAAATGATCAGGACGAGCTGCATCAAGAACAATATAAATTAAGTTCCATTTTCTTGCTTTCTCTCTCATTCCATTATAAAATTTCAAATACTTTTTTCCATGGATTTTTTTTCTTTTATATATAATGATCGGATTCAGCCAATAGCCTTTATTTTTGCCTTTTATCTGAAAGGATAATTTGACGATTTTTTTCTCATAAGGAATCAAGTTTATTTCGTATATTAGGGGGTTTTCTTTTGGATTGAAATTTTTTGAAAAAATTAGTTTTGAATTCCCATTTTTCATAGATACGGAGATTTTAAATTCAGTTGTTTTTTCTGAATATATTGAAAAGACTAATCTGCTTCTTTCCGGAACATTAATATAGTAGTCAATGCAAGAAGAAGTATTCTGAACAATTGCTTTAATTTTTTTATTTATAGATA
>CAZWBN010000068.1:0-9294 GCA_964632095.1 uncultured Clostridia bacterium
CCGTTTAACCAATGTGATGTTACGGCATATACTTGTTATAAAATATTTTGAATGGCGATGAATTTCTCTAAGGTTTTCAAAATATTTAATAATAAAAGGCAGTTCCAGTATATACGATTTTAGGAAATTGCCACATGGAGGAACCGGAACTTAAGTAAAGAAACCCTGCATAAATATCAATATTCTGGGTAAGAGAATAGGAAAATCTTAAAAAGAAGAAATTTCCATTTCCAGGTGAGGCATGGAAATAACTTATTTGAATCGATGAAAGCTCAGAAACTTTATAATCACCTGAAATTACAAAAACCTTTCCTTTAGGATAAAACTCTGAGCCATCTGTTGAGAAATATTCTCCAATTAAATAAATTTTTGAACTCAAGTGGTAATCTGCACCAATTGATATATCTTTTAAAATTGATTTAGAATTCTTTCTCAGAGTTAACTCTGCTCTTAAAACTGTTCTTCCTGAACTTCCTTCAAATGCTCCTCCAAATAAATATTCATTGGGCAAAGAGGCTACAACAAAATTAATGTCTAATGAATTAATAGTAAAGAAAATTGCACTTCCAAAATAATTCTCTTTGTTTCTCCTTACAAAAGCACTTTCAATCCATGAAAATCCAGAAAAATAATACTGGAATCTCAATGAATTTACTCCCTGTTTTTCCTCTTTTTCAATTGCAAAAGGATTATAAGGATTGAAAATGTCAAGGGGCGAGAATAATCGAGCCTTTCCCCAGGGAATTCTCTGTCTTCCAATTGTAAAAATAAATTTTTCAGTTTCATAGCTTAAGGATAATCTATCAAAAAAATGATAAATCTTAAGTTCTTTTCTTTTATAAAAATAATAGGGGTTAAGCTCATCAAGAAGACTTCCTGTAAATAGTGAGTAATATTTTTCTCCATGATTAATAGTATCTATCTCTGAATGAAGTTTAAAAGAAAAAGATTGAAAACTCTCCTCAAGTCTGAAGCGAAATCTTGCTAATTGAACAAAGGAATTTTCTCCCTGATAATTAAGATAAAAAGCATTTAATTTGAAATAACCTGAAATTGATGGATATGAATTTTTAATTAAAAGAGAAACTAAAAAAAGTAAGGAAAGAGATATTTTAACTTTGAACGATTTTTCCATCCACAAGTTTTATCACCCTTTTTGTTCTTTCAACTACTCTTGAATCATGAGTTGAGAGCAGAAATGTTATACCTTTTTCTTCATTTAATTTTTTCATTAGTTCAACGAGAGCAATTGCATTTTCGGTATCAAGATTTGCTGTTGGCTCGTCAGCAAGAACAATTTTCGGCTCTCCAACTATTGCCCTTGCAACTGCAACTCTCTGCTGTTCTCCTCCACTGAGCTTTGTAAGAGGTCTGTGAGCAAGCTCTTCTAAACCAAGATCTTTTAGAACATTCATTACCATTTTTTTTCTTTCTCTTTTAGAAACTCCCCGTAAAATCAAAACAAATTCCACATTTTCAAATGCAGTAAGGACCGGAATTAGATTATACGCCTGAAAGACAAATCCAATTTTTCTTAATCTTAATTCTGAAAGTTTTCTTTCAGGAAGTGAAGAAATTTCTATTCCATCGAGAATTACTTTTCCTTTTGTGGCTCTATCTATTCCACCTATTAGGTTTAAAAGGGTTGTCTTACCTGAACCTGAAGGTCCAACAATAGATGTGAATTCTCCCCTTTCTATTTTTAAATTTACTCCATTAATAGCTTTTACAATTGTTCCATTCTGGTAGTATTTGCATAATTCAAAAGTTTCTATTATTGCCATTTTTTCCTCCCTATTTTTCAAATTTCAACTGGTCAGCAAGATTCTCCCTAACAGCCCTTAAAGAAGGTATTATCGCCATAAAAACAGAAACTGCCATTATTATAATAGCAATGTAAGTTATCAATTTATATGAAAGTAAAAAATGGATTTCTGGGATAAACATGAATGATTCATACATTTCTCCGAATTTCCCACCTATTCTGATTGGATTTGATTTGAAATGTAATATAACAGGATAGGAAAGAGCAAAACCTATTATTGCTCCAATTATTCCCATATAAATTGCCTCAATAATTACCATAGAAGTTATTTTCAATCTTTTCATTCCAATTGCTCTGAGAACACCTATTTCCTTTCTCCTTTCAAATATTGCCATATAAATAGTATTTAAAAGACCGAAAGCAATTATTATAATGAGAATAGCATAAATTAAATAACCTGAAATTCTATCAAACTCAATAAGCTCTAAAACTTCTGGCATAATTTGTTTCCAGTCTAAAACTTCTAAATCTTTATTTTTAATTTTGCTCTGGATTAAATTTTTTATTTCCTCAAGCCTATCTCCTTTCTCAGAAAATTGAATAACAATTGTTGTGACAGTTCCACTCATAGAGAATAATTCATTAGCATCTTTTATGTTTATCAGTATTTTTGCTCTATCAAGGTCAAGCATATGGGTTCTAAAGATTCCAACTATCTTGAATAATTTGGCTCCAATAGAACCATCCCTTCCCTGAACAATTACTGCCACTTTATCACCAATTTTAACTTTTAAGTTTTCTGCCAATTTATTTCCTATTAATGCTGAATTTCTTTCTCCTTCCTTTAAAAATCTTCCCTTAATTATTTTCTCAGAAATATCTGTGGTTAATTTTTCTCTTTTAATATTAATTCCAGTAATTGAAGCACCATAAGTTTTATCTTTAAAGCTTATTAGACCAAAACCGTCAATCCTCTCAGTCCAGTTTACTTTCAATGAATTCAATAAATTTTTGAGTTCTTCACCTATGCTAAAGCTCTTTGAAAGGGATTCCCTTCCATAGTATCCTTTTCCAAATATTCTTATTTTGCCATTCCATGCTCTTGTCATTTTTTCAAGATTATTTGAATAGGTTCCTTCCTGAAGACTTAACATTGTGCTTAGGAAGAAAACAGAAAAAACTATTGCAGATATTGTAAGGATTGTTCTTCTTTTATTCCTCCAGATATTTCGCCATGCAATTTTAAACATATCTCAAAGCCTCTGATACAACAATTTTTGATGCTTTCCTTGCTGGCACAATAATAGAAATTAAAACAATAAGAAAAACTAAAAGTATCATTGCCATAATCCCTTCAAGGCTAATACTTGGATAAATAATTGCTCCTGAGCCCCATATTTCAAGACTTCTACTGAAAACTGAAAGATTAAGTCCTTTAATAGCAAGATAAATATACAAAATTGCACATAAAAATGAACTTATTAAAATCGAAACAAGTCCTATTAGTAAACCTTCCACAAGAATCAACTTCCCGAGACCCGAGGGTTTTAAGCCAATTGCTCTTAAGACACCAAATTCTCTCATTCTTTCGTAAATTGACATAAAAAAGACATTGCTTATTCCAAATGTTGCTCCAAGAAGTATTATAAAGCCAAAAATAAACATCATTTCTGTAAAAGCTTCAAATTGAAACTTCAAAGCTGGATAAACATCTCCCCATGATAAAACTTCTAAATCAGGACCAGTTATTTTCTTTATTTTTTCAATAACCTTCGGAATATATTTCTCTTCTTTCAATTTTATAACAATTTCATTTGCCATATTTTTATATCCTGCAATAATTGATGCTGGCTTAATATCAATTAAAACAAGATATTTATTGACTTCTTTTGAAGGAGATTTAAATATTCCTCCAACTCTAAAAGCATATGAAGAAATTTCTCCATTTATGTCTGAACTACTTATAACAACCTTATCCTCAAGTTCAACTTGCAGAATATCAGCGAGTTCGCTCCCAATTAGTATTTCGCTCCCAGATTCAGGAAAATGACCTTTTATAATGTAATCATCGAGTCTTGTAAATTCTTTCTCTCTTTCAAGTTCTCCACCTATTACCTGAACAGGAGAGGTCTCCCTTGGAGAGTATATAACTCCATTGAGATTTACCCTTTTTGAAATCTTTTCAATTTCAGGGAAATTAATTTTCTTTATTAATTTATCAGGATTTTTAATATATTTTTTTACCTCAGGGTCACTTAAATATCCCATTTTATGAATTTGAATATGCCCTGTTCCCGAATCTATTATGTTTTGAACAGCCTGATTAATTGCTCCCTCCATTAGAATTAAAAAGAAGAACAAGCCAAATAATCCTATTGTTATTGCAGAAACCAATATCCATGTCCTTCTTTTGTTTCGCCATATATTTCTCCATGCTAATTTTAAAATCATTCTGCAAGCTCTTTAAGATATCTTAGTGTAAAAATTCTATCCGGAATCGAAACATTAAATTTTATATTTATTACTCTTATTTCAGTTTTCTCTCCTGGTTTATCCTCTGGATAAAGAATCCATAAAAATGGAAAATATCTATTGCCTGTTTTTCTTATTTCAGAATAAATAAGAGTTCTAACCTTCCTGCCTCTCTCATCATAATAATAGGCTTTTAAAGGAAGATATGTCTTTTTATCTATTTCAACTTCTATCTTTCCCCATACAACTATTGCTTCAGGTTTTGGTATGAGTTCGAGGTAGTATTTTTCATTATCCTCTTTTATTAGCTTGGCATTATAATCCCTCTCAAGAGAACTCTCCCTCACTAAATCATCATTTGTAAAATGGGAGCCCATCCAGCTTTCATTCATCATTGAAGGGGGTAATTTTATAGTTCTTTCAATGGAAGGAAGATAGTTCCAAACATTATTTTTTATTTTTAAAGTTGCAATTCCCCTTTCCTTAGCAGGCTCAAGTATTACTACAACCCCTTTATCTTTTCCTTTTTCCCAGAATTTCAATCTTAACTTTCTCGTCCATTCCTTTTTAACAACCACCATTTCCATCTCACCAGTGCTACTTTTTCCTCTTAGAACCTGCTCAGTTTTCCTTATAATTTCCTGAGCATCTTGAGCCATTAGCATTGAAGTAAACAATACTATTAAAATTAATCTTTTCATAAGAGTTCTCCAAGATTACAAAATTAATTATACATTAACTTAACAAAGGAAAAGTTTGAAGTCAAATACAAATAAAAACTAAAATACTAAATTCGAAGCACTAAATTCTAAACGAAAATCCAATGTTTCAAATTACAAATCCCAAACAGTTTGGAAAATTAGGATTTAGAATTTAAAGTTTATGTTTGGCAGCGCTACGGGGATTCGAACCCCGGTCTGGTGGCTGAGAACCACCTATCCTAGTCCCCTAGACGATAGCGCCACCTTGCGATAGAAATTTATAGCATATGCATACCTAACTGTCAAGATAATAGAAGAGTTGAAATTAAGGTAATTAAACCATCTAAAAAATAAATTATTAAGAAAGAACGAAAATTTTTATTTCATTACTTTCTATTTTTTTCTTTCCAGTGAATGCGATTGCTTTAAATGTGTGTTTTCCGGGTTTAAGTTTCCACTTTACAGTAAACGGGTAACTAACCTTTAAATAAGGTCTATTATCCACGAACCACTGAACTTTTATTGTATTAGCAGGAAAAATGGCTTTTAATTGAATAACCTGATATTCCTTTTTCAGGAATGGATCTAATCTAAATACATCTCCATCAGAGGGAAAGGTAATCATGATTTTTGAAATCAGTTCTTTAAATTCAAAATTATTTCGAACTTTATTTTCCAAAATCTGGAAACCGTTTTCTGGTGCTTTCAAATATGGCTTTATTCTTCCTGCTTTCAAAGCCCATTCATGATAAATTTGAGGAAAAACTTCAATAACTCTCTTAACTGCTCGTTCTGGTGGACAGTTTTTCCCAGCGGGAAGTCCTGTAAGTCTATCAACAAAAATAAGTTTATGATACGAACAGGTTTCCACAGGTTCTGTTCCCTTTATGAAGATCTCTTCTACTCTCCCCGGGCAATGGGAATTTGGAATTTTACCTGAAAGAGGACATATTGAAATTTCTGTCAAACCAGGTGGCTTTTTAAAATCTCCTCCAGTCCCTCTCCTCTCAAGAAGTAACATTATATCCCGAAAAAGAGGACCACACCCTGTAATTCCTGAGATATTGTGCATCGGTTTGCCATCAAAATTTCCAACCCATACTCCAACTGTATATTTCGGAGTAAAACCAACAACCCAGTTATCTCTGAAATCCTTGGATGTTCCTGTTTTCGCAGCGCAGGGAAAGGGAAGATTTAAAGGAGAATTATAACCAAAAGCAGGAACTCTTGCATCTTTATCAGATAAAATGTGGGTTAGGATGTAGGAGATCTGCGGTGAGAAAATCAGAGTGGAAGCATTTTTAATTTTCAATTTAATTTCCCTGCTTTCTTTATCCAGAATTTTAAGAAAAATTTTTTCCTTTTTATAAATTCCTCCACGAGCTAATGCTGAATAAGCCCTACAAAGTTCAAGTAATGTAACCTCTCCACTTCCAAGGGTTAGTCCCACACCATAATAATCCGCGCTTTTCTTGAGGCTTTGAAAACCAGCTTTTCGGAGTCTTGTTAAAAGAGTATGTGGGCCAATGTATTCACAGACTCTCAGAGCAGGAATATTGTATGAACATGCAAGCGCGGTTCTCAGGCGAACCGGGCCGTGGAATTTTCCATCATAATTGGCTGGATAAAAATCACCTTTTTCAGTGTGAAAGCAGGTTTCAATATCAGGAATTATATCAGCTGGTGTCATACCCTTTTCAAGGGCAAGCCCGTAGGTGAATGGCTTTAGAGTGGAACCCGGTTGTCGTAAAGAAATTGCTCCATTTACCTGACCATCATGATGTTCATCAAAGTAATCCACGGAACCCGCAAGAGATAAAATTTCTCCACTGTAATTATCCATAACCACCACTGCTCCATTTGTAACTCCATTTTTTTTCAGCCGTTTGATATGGTTTTTCAATAGAAGTTCAATCTCTCTCTGAAGATCTAAATCAAGAGTAGTCTGAATAACACTTATATTCTGTCTCTTTTCTATTGAATTTATTCTTGAAAGGACCATATCACAGAAATGCGGAGCATTAAAATTAATATTTTTAGGAACGAGATTCAATTTTTGATTCAGAGCTCGATTATATTCTGTTAAATTAATCATTCTGTTTTTAAACATTCTGCGCAGAATCTCGACCTGCCTTTTCCTGGCAGAATCGAAATTCCTGTAAGGGTCAAGAATTGTCGGTGCACGGGGTAAACCTGCCAGAAAAGTGGATTCTGCAAGACTGAGATGGGAGGCTGGTTTATCAAAATATAGACAGGATGCAGATTCAATTCCATAAGTTTGATTTCCATAATACACGCGATTTAAATATTGGATAAGAATTTCTTCTTTGGAGATGGTCCTTTCAAGTCTTAAAGCCAACCACATCTCAATCATTTTATAAAACCAGTTTCGAGGGAAATGATAGATATTTCTTATTACCTGCTGGGTAATTGTGGAACCACCTGAAACAATCCTCCCAGCCCTTATGTTCTGATATATTGCTCTCAGAATTGCCAGCGGGTCAATTCCTTTATGATAAAAGAAATTCTTATCCTCTCCTGCAATTGTAGCTTTAATCACATACGGAGACACCTGACTCAAACTGACCCATTTGCATCTACCCTCTTCATCCGAAAGAACCTCTCTCAGCAATCTTCCATCTCTGTCAAGGATTCGCAGAGAAATCACAGGAGCTGGTTCAAGTTTATTTTCTGGAAAAGGAATGTAAGTGGAAAGGTAAAGAACAAGCAAAATTGATGCAAAAATCGTGAGTAGAATAACTCTAATTTTCATTTTTTAATTTCTATTTTAAATTCTCCTGTCCTTCCGTAGATTTCAGGATTATACATTTCTTCAGCGTTTGTTGAAGGAACTTTAAAATCTCCATAGGTTATTGCTCTTGCAAGATATGAGTGGGTGTGAATTCCAGGAGTTAAGAAATCAGCAAAGAGGAGCACTCTATCATTATGAATTTCAATATGATTGAATCCACTCCACCACCAGAACCTGTTCTGTTTTTTTCTGATTTCTCTCAGCTTTCTCTCCAGCTCCACACTTTCAGTAACAAAACTGGGATTTACTGCAACAAATCCAGCCGGAAGAGGGTCTTCCACTACCACAAAGTGTCTTTCCTGGGGTGTTACAATTTTTAAAGTAATAAGCACTAATGAACCTGGTCTGAATTTCTTTGTTTTTCCCTTCTCTAAAGGTTCGATGGTCTTATACAAAGCAATACCCTCATCCCTTGGATTCTTTGGATTTAAAGGAGCGTAGGTCATTCTAACTCCATAAAATAACCTTCCTTTACCTTTTTTATTGATTTTAAAGATTAAATTTTTACCTCTTTTTAATTTAGATAATTTTGTTTCAGTCTTTTTAACCGCTAAATTCCTGCCTTTAAATACTTCTTCAAGAATTAATTTTCCAGCAAGATAAACTTTTGCTTTAAAATCAGGAGGTATTTCTTCATATTCTTTATAATAATCTCCAAGTGCATAAAAAACATAAAAGTTTTCCTGAGTAGAACGCCATCGTCCAATCTTTCTTTCCTCAAGTAACCATCGAACAATTTTTGGAATAAGTGGATAAGTTTTGCCTGTTTCAAGTAGGGTCTGGAGTATAATCGCAGTTGTTCTAACATTTGAGTTGTAAATCCATCGCATTTCCCCTGAATCCTGAAAATAAGCTTTTGCAGGAGAAACCTTTATTTTATTCAGTAAATCATTCAGGAGAATTTGCTCCATTGAATCATCAATTTTACTCAAGCTCACAGCTTTAAGAAGATAGGCTTTCCCATATAAAGACAATTTATCCCTCTCATTGAAAAGCTGTTCCATGTAACCTGTCTCGAACTTGCCTCTGAGAGAAAGAACATAAAGAGCAAAAGCCTTTGTCGAAAACCATTCTCCCTTGCTATATGGATACCTCGAATTTTTCAATTTTCCATGGAGAAAATCAATTAAATATTTCAGAGCTGAATTTATCATTTTCTCACTTACTTTATAACCTCTATCCTGAGCCTTGATCAAAGCGAAAAGGGTGTAACATGTAATAAATGGAGAGTCATATATGGAATCAGGCCAGAGCGCAAATCCCCCGTTTGATTTCTGAAATTGAGGTATATCTTCCAGAATTTTTTTCACATAATCCTTTAATTCTCCCATTTTTTTAGAAGATAATTTAAAGGTCTTTATTAAATCCTCTCCCACAATTACAGGAAGGATTGAAGAAACTCGCTGCTCTAAGCATCCATAGGGATAATTTACAAGAAAATTAAAGCTTTCTCCCAGTTCAGACATTGCAGTTGAGGAAATTCTGACTTCAATTTTTCCTGTACCCGGATAAATTTCCTCCGGTATTTTAATTAATTGTTTTAC
>CAZWBN010000069.1:0-5694 GCA_964632095.1 uncultured Clostridia bacterium
CAATCTTGACTTGGATGAGCATTTATGAGAATATAGACACCCAAATAAGATAATGTATCGTTTAGAAAGCAAGATAAATACGAGAAGTTCTGAATTTAAAGAAAATTACGAGCATAATAAAAGATTGGTTGCAGAATATAAAGAAATTTTAGAAAAGATTAAAAAAGGTGGTCCTCCTGAAGCTCATAAACGGCATAAAGCTCGTGGTAAACTCACTGCTCGAGAAAGACTGGAACTTTTGTTTGACTCTAATACTCCATTTTTAGAACTCAGCCCTTTAGCAGCTTATAATATGTATGATAATCAGGCTCCTTCTGCAGGAATAATTACCGGTATAGGGGTAGTACATGGCAGGGAAGTTCTGGTGGTTGCCAATGATGCTACTGTTAAAGGTGGTACTTATTTCCCTATGACCATTAAAAAGCATGTTCGTGCGCAGGAAATTGCAATGGAGAACAGACTTCCATGCATTTATTTAGTTGACTCAGGAGGAATTTTTCTCCCCCATCAGGCAGGAACCTTTCCAGATAAAGAACACTTTGGAAGAATTTTTTATAACCAGGCTCGCATGTCAGCAATGGGAATTCCTCAAATATCAATAGTTATGGGCTCCTGTACTGCTGGAGGTGCTTATGTCCCGGCTATGAGTGATGAGACAGTAATTGTCAGAAAACAGGGAACGATTTTTATAGGTGGTCCCCCTCTTGTAAAAGCTGCAACAGGAGTTGAGGTTACAGATGAAGAATTGGGAGGGGCTGATGTTCATTGCAGAATTTCGGGTGTTTCTGATTATTATGCATTAAATGACCGTCATGCTCTTGAAATTGCAAGGAACATTGTCGAAACATTAGACCCACCTGAAAAGTTTGAACTTGATATGGTGCCCCCGGAAGATCCATATTACGACCCAGAAGAAATTTATGGAATTTTACCAAAAGACCTAAGAAAGCCCTTTGATATAAAAGAGATAATTGCGAGATTAGTGGACGGAAGTCGCTTCCAGGAATTCAAGGAGCTTTACGGACAGACTTTAGTGTGTGGTTTTGCTCGAATGATGGGGTATCCTGTTGGCATTCTTGCAAACAATGGGGTTTTATTTTCAGAAAGTGCACTAAAAGGCGCTCATTTTATAACTCTCTGTGCAATGAGAAAGATTCCAATTGTTTTTCTTCAAAATATAACAGGATTTATAGTGGGGAAACAATATGAGCACGGAGGAATCGCAAAAGATGGAGCCAAAATGGTTCACGCAGTGGCAAATGCAGATGTTCCTAAGTTTACAGTAATAGTAGGTGGTTCTTATGGAGCAGGAAATTACGCAATGTGTGGCAGAGCATATAATCCAAGACTTTTATGGATGTGGCCTAATGCGAAAATATGTGTGATGGGAGGAGAACAGGCAGCAAATGTACTTTTAACTGTAAAGCTCAAACAGTTGAAAAAAGAAGGTAAAGAAATGAGTGAGGAAGAAAAGGGGAAATTTATGGCTCCAATTCTTGAAAAATATGAAATAGAATCCAGTGCCTATTACAGTACTGCTCGCCTCTGGGACGATGGAATACTTGACCCTTTAGAGACAAGGGAAGCTTTAGCTTTAGGTATATCCATGTCTCTTAATGCTCCAATTCCTGATTCAAAATTTGGGATTTTTAGAATGTAGAAATGAAATATGAAACAATTATTTTTGAAATAAAAGAACAGGTTGCTAAAATAAGTTTAAATCGCCCTCAGGTCCATAATGCCTTTAATAAAACAATGGTTGAGGAGCTATTTGATGTTTTTCAAAAAACAGCAAAAGACCCTGGAATAAGGGTTGTTATACTAACAGGAAAGGGAAAATCTTTCTGTGCAGGTGCAGATTTGAACTGGATGAGAGAAATTGTAAATTATTCATACGAAGAAAATCTCGAGGAATCAAAACAAATTGCAGAATTATTATATTTAATCTATTCCTTACCCAAACCAACGATTGCTCGAATAAATGGCACAACAATTGGAGGTGGAACAGGTTTAATGTGTGCGTGTGATATTATTATTGCTTCTGAAAAAGCGAAATTTGGACTTAGTGAGGTTAAACTCGGCCTTGTTCCTGCGGTTATTTCTCCATATGTAATTAAAAGAATCGGAGAGTCTTTTGCACGAAGGTATTTTCTCACCGGGGAAAGATTAACAGCAGAACAGGCTTTAAAAATCGGGCTTATAAATATGGCTGTTTCAGAGGAAAAGCTGGACGATGAGGTTGAGAAGGTAACAACTTATCTTCTTACAAGCGGTCCAAATGCAATTGCCAATTGCAAAAAGCTTTTAACCACAATTCCAGCTATGAGTTTGGAAGAAGCAAAAGTTTACACTGCAAAAATGATTGCTGACCTTAGAGTAAGTGAGGAAGGACAGGAAGGTATGTCTGCATTTCTTGAAAAGAGAAAACCAAACTGGATAAAATCATAATTCATGTTTAAGAAAATTCTAATAGCAAATAGGGGTGAAATAGCTGTAAGAGTTATAAAAGCATGTCAGGAACTATCAATTCAAACCGTTGCCGTTTATTCAGAAATAGATAGAAAATCCCTTCATGTTCAAATGGCTGATGAGGCTATATGTATCGGACCTCCTCCACCTCTGGAAAGTTATTTAAATATAGATGCAATAATTTCTGCTGCGAAGAAAACCAAAGCTGAAGCAATTCATCCTGGCTATGGTTTCTTGGCTGAAAATCCTACATTTGCGAAAAGATGCGAAGAAGAAGGAATTGTTTTTATAGGTCCGAATTCTAAAGCTCTCGCGCTTGTAGGGGATAAAGTAGAGTCGAGAAAAACAATGAGTAAAATTGGAGTTCCTATAATTCCTGGAATGAAATCCTCTTCAAAGAATATAGATGAATTCTATAAGGAAGCTGAGAAAATAAGTTATCCTGTAATGATTAAAGCCTCAGCAGGTGGCGGTGGAAAGGGTATGAGAATTGTATGGAAGGAGGAGGAGCTTAAATCTGCGATTGAAGCTGGAATGAGGGAAGCAAAATCTGCTTTTGGTGATGAATCAGTTTATTTAGAGAAATATTTAGAGAAACCGAGACATATTGAATTTCAAGTTCTTGCAGATAATTATGGAAATGTAGTGCATCTTTTTGAGAGAGAATGTTCAATCCAGAGAAGACATCAAAAAATTATTGAAGAAACCCCTTCGCCAGCTCTTACTCCTGAATTAAGAGAGAAAATGGGTGAAGTAGCTAAAAAAGTGATTAAAGCAGTTAACTACAATAATGCGGGTACAGTTGAATTCCTCCTGGATAAAAATAAGAACTTTTATTTTCTTGAAGTTAATGCTCGAATTCAGGTAGAACATCCTATTACTGAACTCACCACAGGAATAGACCTTGTAAAACAGCAAATTCTTATTGCCTCAGGTGAGAAACTCTCCATCCAGCAGAAAGAGTTATCTCAAAGAGGGCACTCCATTGAATGCCGAATTTATGCTGAAGACCCGTACAATAATTTTCTTCCTTCTTCCGGGAAAATTCTTTTTTTCCAGGAACCAAGAGGTCCAGGAATCAGGCATGATTGTGGAATTTATTCTGGATATGAAGTTTCAATTTTTTATGACCCAATTTTAGCAAAATTAATTGTATGGGCAGAGGATAGAGAATCTGCATGTAGAAAAATGCTTAAAGCATTAGATGAATATGTTATCCTTGGGATAAAAACCATTGTGCAGTTTTTAAAAGAGATCGTAAGTCATCCTGAATTCTTAGCAGGAAACATTCATACAGATTTTATAAATGAGTATTTTACAAAAAGAGAAAAGATTACAAAAGAGAAAAAAAATTTGACTCTTGCTCTTCTCTCTGCAGCTATTTATTCAAGCAATCAGACCCGGCCAGCTGTTCAGTATGTTTCTTCAGAGAAAATAGAATACTCACCATGGAAAACGCTCGGAAAATGGAGAATAGGACAGAAATAAAATGGAATTCGAATTTTTAATTGATAAAAAACCTTATAAAATCAATATTGAAATAAAAAACAATTCATATACAGCTGAATTGGATAATAAAAAATATAATATTGACTGTAACTTTATCTCTTCTAATGTGCTTTCTATTTTAATCGAAAATAAATCATACATTGTTTATTTAGCTGAAGATAAAGATAAATTTTATCTTTTAATAAATGGAGAGGAATTTATAATCGAGAAGAAAAAAGAAGAAGTCCTGCAATCAGAGATTGCGGACGAAAGTTCGGCACAAATTGATAATGTTGTAACCGCGCCAATGCCTGGCAAGATAATAAAGATAAATGTTTCAGAAGGAGAAAAGGTTAAAAAGAATCAGGTTTTGGCAATAGTAGAAGCAATGAAAATGGAAAATGAGCTAAGGTCACCCATGAATGGAGAAGTCAAAAAGATTTTGGTGAAATTAAATGAACTGGTGGAAGCTTTTCAGCCTGTTATTGAATTAGATATAAAGGAATGATAAGCCCTCCTTCATTTTATTAAGCATTTAGTCGTTTTTATTACATGCAACTTTTAAGACTCGAAGGGAGTTTTATTAAATGAAGATGGACGAGCAGGAGCTTGTTGAGAGATTTAAGAAAGGTGATGAAATGGCATTTATTGAAATAGTAAAGAGATATAAAGATAGAATAGTGAATTTCTTGTATCAATTAGTTGGAAATTATGAAACTGCGGTTGACCTTTCACAGGAAACATTCTTGAGAGTTTATTTTAAGATAAAAAATTACAAGCCAATAGCACCTTTTTCTTCCTGGGTTTATACAATAGCCTCCAATCTTGCAAAAACAGAATTAAAAAAAATGTTAAGGGTACAAGTTGTCCCCTTAGAGGAGGCTATTAATACCCTCAATAATGCTTATAACTCAAATGCACAAGATAAAGATAGGGTTTTACAGATAAAGAAAGCAATACATTCTCTTCCACCAAAATATAAAATCCCTATAATTCTTAAGGATTTAGAAGGATTTACTCAGAATGAAATTGCGGGGATATTAAAATTGCCTGTAGGAACAGTTAAAGCGAGAATAAGTAGAGGAAGAAATATATTAAAAAATTTATTGGAAAAAGGGGGTAAATAAGATGAGGGATAAAAATATTTTTGAAGAGCTTGAAAAAGTTACTGCTCCTCCGGATTTTGAAACAAAACTGATGGAAAGATTAGCCCTTTATAAAAGGAGAAGAGAAAGAAAAGTAAAATATTTTAGAATATGTTTAGTTGCAGCAACAGTTATAATTTTTGTCTATCTTGGTCTAAATATTCTGTTTTTTAAAGGAAATGAAAATGAAATTTCCAGTAAATTATATCAAGAGGAAAAGGTGCTTCCTGTCATAGAGGTAATAAATTATTCTGGCGAATTAAATGAATTGTCCAATGGTAAGAAAACAATTTATATTTTAGAGCAAATCAGTGATAGAGAAGAAATTTATTTTTAAAAGGAGGGTAGCAATGAATAAAATTAAAATACTAATCAGTTTATTGGTTTTAATTCTTCTTATCGGATTTCAGCAAACAATAGCTACTCCTGAAGGAATCAAGGATTTTGAAAAGGATGTGCAGCGAATAATTAAAAAAGTTTCTCCTAATGTTGTGAGAGTAGAATCGGAAAATGGAGCAAGAAGAGTTGCTACAGGAATAGTGCTTGATAAAGAGGGTTATTTAATAACTACAGCTCTTATTGTTTCAAAAGG
>CAZWBN010000069.1:5794-9159 GCA_964632095.1 uncultured Clostridia bacterium
ACAGGTATCTTAGAGTTAATGCTTGGATTACTCCAGGAACAAGCGGAAGTCCTGTGGTAAATAGAGAAGGTAAGATAATTGGAATTGTGAGAGGAATTTATTCTGAGGAAAAGCCAATAATTTTTGAGTTTAGAGAAAAAGAAGTTGTGGGTACAGGTTATGTATTCAGTAAGGCAGAAGCTCCTTCTTCTGGAATGGCTTTAGCAATACCAATTGAGAAAGTATTGAAAGTTTTTAAAGAAATTAAAGAAAAGGGCAAGGTAGAGAGAGGCTGGCTCGGCGTCTACATTCAGGAAAATATTAATGGCGAGGTTGAAATATATAATGTAGAAAAGGATAGCCCTGCATGGAAAGCTGGTTTAAAAGAAGGAGATGTGATATTGAAGATAAACGGGAAAAGGGTTGAAAGCACCTCCTTCTTAGCGACTGAAATTAGAGAGAAAAAGCCCGGGGAAAAGATTGTATTGGAGATTAGAAGAGATTCAAAGATTAAGAAAATTGAAGTAAAACTTGGCGAACTTCCAGAAAAAAGATACCGAAGTCTGTATTTCAAACAGAGAAAATTTCCAGAAATCGATATTTTTAAACCAAAATTTGATAAGAGATTTAAATTTTATCTAAGAAGTAAAAAATATATAGGGGTTTATGTAGAGGAATGCACAAAGGAATTAGCCGAATATTTTGGGGTTAAGGAGGGAAAGGGTTTATTGGTGACCAAAGTGGTTAAAAATAGCCCTGCTGAAAAAGCAGGAATAGAAGTTGGAGATGTATTGGTTAAAGCTGATGGAAGACTTTTAGATTCTACTGATAAACTGGTTTCAATTATTCAAAAGAAAGAGGAAGGAGAAGTTTTGAAGATAGAGCTTATAAGAAATAAAAAGAGGAAGATAATTGAAGTAAAGATTAAGGAAGAGGAAGACAAGGGAATTTTTGACTGGGATGAATTTGAAAGAGAGGTGAGTAAGCTTCAGAGAGAGTGGAAGAAATTTGAGCAGGTATATGGAGAAAAGTTGATGAAAGAATACAAAAGATTCCTTGAAAAGTATCGGAAAGGATATAAAGAGTATTATAAAAAAGCTAAAGAAATATCGGAAAAGTCTTTCAAAAAAATAAAGGATTCAGACATTAAATTTATTTAGTCAATTATTTAGGAAATAACCATTTCTGATAAAATTTATTGAATTCATCATCACTCAGTCTCCTTTTGCCATAAAAACCTTTACTCCATCTTTGATGAAAAGCTTCGTAAAGAATTATTCCAACAGAGACTGAGAGGTTGAGGCTCCTAACCATTCCCACCATTGGAATCTTAATTTTCCAATCAGCCAGTGAAACTGCTGTCTCAGAAACTCCCTCTGATTCATTTCCAAATACAATTGCAATTGGCTGAGTATAATCTATATTCCTGTAATAAATTGCTTCTTCATCCAAATATGTAACTGCGATTTTAAAACCTTGCTTCTTTAATTTATTTAAACATTCAGGAGTAGAAGAGTAAAAATTAAGATTTAGCCACTTTTCAGCTCGAGTTGAAATTGCTTCATTTATTGGGAAAAAATTCTCGGTGCTGATAATGTCAATATTTAATACACCAGCAGCTTCACAAGTCCTTAATACTGCATGGGCATTATGAGTGTTCCTTATTTCTTCAAGAACTATTCTTAAATCAGGCTGTCTAAAAGAGAGAACTCTTTTAACTTTTTCAATTCTCTCTTTGGTAGGCACATTTAGAAATATAGCAAATACATTTTTTGAAATCAAGATAAGGTAGAAATAAGATTTGACATAGAAGTGATATTTTTGAATAAATATAATTTTCAGGAGGTGAAAATGATTAATTTAGAAGGACGAACAGCAATCGTTACAGGAGGTTCAAGAGGGATTGGGAAAGCAGCTGCTATTCTATTTGCAAAAGCTGGATGTGATGTGGCAATTAACTATGTAAGGAACGAAAAGGATGCGCGAAATGTTTGTAAAGAAATAGAAAAGCATGGCAGAAGATGTTTGCATATAAAAGCTGATGTATCCGATTTATATGAAGTCAAAAACATGATTCAGGAAGTGATTAAAAATTTCGGAAAGATTGATATTTTAGTCAATAATGCTGGAATCTGGACCTATGGAGAAATTGGGAATATGGATGAGGAGACATGGAATGAAACTCTGGATATTAATCTGAAAGGGATGTTTTTTATGTGTAACGAAGTGATTCCTCAAATGAAAAAAAGGAGAAGAGGTTGGATTATAAATATTTCTTCAACTGCTGGTTTAAGAGGGGAAGCTTTTCACTCTCATTATGCAGCATCAAAAGGGGGAGTAATAGCGTTCACAAAATCTCTTGCAGTGGAGTTAGCTCCCTACAATATTTTAGTAAATTGCGTTGCTCCGGGTTGGGTTGATACTGATATGTGTGCTGAGGTTTTCAGAGATAAAGAATTTAAGGAAAAAGTAAAACAATCAATTCCCCTTAAAAGAATTCCATCTCCTGAGGATATTGCTGGTCCTATTTTATTTTTAGCCTCTGACCTTGCTCGGCATATAACAGGTGCGGTTTTAAATGTTAGTGGTGGAGCTGTGCTCTGGCCTTAACAAATACTTGTAAAATTATCAATTTTTTGATAGCCTAAAAAAAACAAATTTAATAATTGGAGGAAATTATGGAGGAAGAAATTGGAAGAGTGAGTCATTATTTTACAAGAATTGGGGTTGCTGCAATTGATATTAAACAGGGAGAATTAAAAGTAGGAGACACAATTCATATAAAAGGTCACACAACTGACTTTTATCAAAAAATCGATTCTATGCAGATTGAACATCAGCCTGTTGAAAAAGCTCAAGCAGGACAATCAGTTGGAATAAAAGTCTCAGAGCAGGTTAGAGAGAATGATATAGTTTATAGAGTTACCGAAGAGTAAATTAATTTTGATGAATCTCCTTATTCTTGCTGAGAAATTAGATTTTTACCTGCCATTAAAAGATTTTCTTTCTTCAAAGGGATTTAGCGTCTATTATTCTTCCAAAAAGGATAATTTCTATTTAATAATTAAGGAAAAGGAAATAAAAGTTGTTCTTCTTGATTTAATAGAAGAAGAAACCAGGAATTTCTATCTTCTTAGATCAATAAAAAATTTTGACCCTTTGATTGAGATAATTGTAGCAGGAGATAAAATACCAGCAGATAGAATAGCTGAAGCCATAAAGCTTGGTGCAACTGACTATTTAATTAAGCCTATTGAGATAGAAAAATTTTACTCTATTTTGGAGAAAATTCAGGGAAAAATACTTCTTAGGAAAAGCACTTATGAATTGGAAAAAGAACTGGTTCAGAAATATGTTTTTGAAGGAATGGTTGGTAAAAATCCTCA
>CAZWBN010000070.1:0-3288 GCA_964632095.1 uncultured Clostridia bacterium
TAGTCTTGAAAATATTTTTTTAAAAGATAAAAAAAGGGAAGAATTAATTGAGGACTTAGAAGAATTAATGATTTTAGCAGATGTGGGATGGGATTCTACTCAAAAAATAATAAACTCAATTAAAGGAAAAATTAAAGGAAATTTTTCATTGGACCAGGTAAAACAAATTATTGAAGATGAAATCATTAATATACTTTCTAAATCTCCAAATAAACTTAATTTCGGGGAACCAAAAACAGTTATTATGATGGTAGGAGTAAATGGAAGTGGCAAAACAACTTGTACTGCAAAACTGGCAAAATATTTAAAAAAAAGAGAGAAGAAAGTTATGATGGTTGCAGCTGATACTTTCCGACCGGCTGCTATTGAACAGCTCTTAATATGGGGTGAGAAAATAGGTATTCCTGTTTTCAAAAATTTTACATCAAAAGACCCTGCCTCAGTGGTATTTGATGCTTTAAAAACGAAAGAAATTGATGTTTTTCTCATAGATACAGGAGGAAGGCTTCATACAAAAATTAATCTCATGCAGGAATTAGAGAAAATAGCCCGAGTATGTGCCCGTCAAATAAAAGGTGCTCCTCATGAAGTTTTATTAGTTCTTGATGCAGGAGTTGGGCACAATGCCCTTTTTCAAGCGCGAGAATTTCTAAAATTTACCGGATTAAGCGGTATTTTTGTGGCTAAACTGGATGGAACAGCAAAGGGAGGATGCGTGATAGGAATATCAGAGGAGTTAGGATTACCTATAAAATTTATAGGAGTTGGTGAAGGAGAAGACGATATAATTGAATTTTCTCCCGAGGAATATGCGAAAGCTTTATTACAATGAATAACTTAGAAGACCTCCGATATCTAAAACTTGCTTTATTTCTTGCCCAAAAGAGAAAGGGGCAAACGAGTCCAAATCCATGTGTGGGAGCTGTTATAGTAAAAGAAGGGAAAATAATAGGATATGGTTTTCACGAAGGAGCAGGAAAACCTCATGCAGAAGCAATAGCAATAGAAAGAGCCGGTTCTCAGGTTCATGGCAGTACTCTCTACCTTAATCTTGAACCCTGTGTTCATTGGGGAAGAACTCCTCCTTGCGTTGAGAAAATAATTCAGTCTAAAATAAAGAGAGTGATTATCTCAACATTTGACCCAAACCCTTTAGTTTATAAAAAGGGTGTTGAAAGACTGAAAAGGGAAGGAATAGAAGTTTCAATAGGTCTTCTTGAAGAAGAGTCAAAGAAATTAAATGAGATGTATTTTAAATATATAAAGAAAAAAATTCCATTCGTTGCCTTAAAAGCAGCTATAAGTCTTGATGGAAAAATTGCTACCCAAAGTTTCCAATCAAAATGGATTTCTTCTTCAGGCTCAAGAAAATATACTCATTTATTACGCACTGAATTCGACAGTATATTGGTGGGTATAAACACAATCCTCTATGATGACCCCCTTCTCACAGTTCGCTACCCATCCGGTTCAACAAAAAAAATAAAAAGAATAATATTAGATTCTAACCTTAAATTTCCTGAAAATGCGAAAATTTTGAATACTATTTCGAATGGAGAAATAATTATCTATACGGGAAAAAATTCATCAGAGAAAAAGATGAATATTCTTATAAAAAAAGGAGTAAAAATAGTTCCAATGACCTTAAAAAAGGGGAAAATTCCCTTGATTGAAGTTTTGAAAGATCTGGGCGAAAAAGAGGTCACAAGTGTTCTGGTTGAGGGAGGCGGAAAAGTTTTTAATTCTCTACTAACAGAGAAATTAGCTGATAAAATATTTATTTTCCTTGCTCCTATTCTTATTGGGGGTGAAAATGCTCCTTCCTTATTCATGGAATCTAAAATTAAGGAATTAAAACATGCTTTAAATCTAAAAAAAATTAATTTTTTAAAAATTGACAAAGATATATTAATCGAAGGATACTTTTAATGTTTACAGGAATTATTGAATACTTAGGGGTTGTTAGAAGAAATAACAAAAAAGAATTAATATTACAAGCTCCTGAAATTTCCAGGAAGATAAAAGAAGGAGACAGCCTTGCAGTCAATGGTGTATGTCTGACCCTTACAAAGAAAGAAAGGGATTTCCTCTATTTTTCATTATCCCAAGAAACTCTTTATAAAACTAATCTTGGTTTATTAAAACCAGGAAGTAAAGTTAATCTGGAGATGCCTTTAACTCTCCAGACTCCCCTCAGCGGACATCTGGTTACAGGGCATGTGGATGGAAAAGGAAAAGTATTAAAGATTGAAAAAAGAACACCAGGAAAAAGATTATTTATCTCCTTTCCAAAGGATTTAAGGAAATACATTATTCCAAAAGGTTCAATAGCTATAAATGGAGTAAGCCTAACAGTAGCATCTCTATCTGAAAACCATATGGAAATTGAACTCATTCCTTTTACTCTTGAGCATACAAATTTGAATCAACTGAAGACGGGTGATATAATTAATATTGAGTGCGATCTAATAGGTAAGTATTTGAACCAATGGTTTGAAGAATTTGGAGAAAAAGGGAGGAGAAAATGAGTTTAGCTACCATTGAAGAAGCGATCGAAGAAGTAAGAAAAGGAAGACTTATAATCATTGTCGATGATGAAGACAGGGAAAATGAAGGGGATTTAATGGTTGCAGCTGAAAAAGTCACTCCAGAAATTATAAATTTTATGAGTAAGTATGGAAGAGGCTTGATCTGTCTCGCCATGACACCAGAGAGATTAGAAGAACTCCAGCTCCCTCTGATGGTGACTGATAATACTGCTCCTTTTCAGACAGCTTTTACTGTCTCAATTGATGCAAAATACGGAGTTACAACTGGAATATCAGCTTATGATAGAGCTAAAACAATATTAACTGCCATTGATCCTAAAACAAAACCATCGGATTTAGCAAGACCGGGGCATATTTTTCCTTTGAGGGCTCGACCCGGAGGAGTCCTTGAAAGAGCAGGTCAGACAGAAGCCTCGGTTGATTTGGCTCGATTAGCAGGCCTTTATCCAGCAGGAGTAATATGCGAGGTGATGAATGAAGATGGGACAATGGCAAGGATGCCTCAACTTATTGAATTCGGGAAAAAACATAATATTAAAATAATAACCATTGCTGATTTAATTAAATATAGACTAAAAAATGAGAGATTGGTTAAGAAAGTGGTCGAAGCAGAATTACCAACAAAGTATGGTCTCTTTAAAATATATGTTTTTGAAAATATAATTAATCATGAACATCACATAGCTCTTGTGGCAGGAGAAATTAATAAAGATGAACCTGTCTTAGTCAGGGCTCATTC
>CAZWBN010000070.1:3388-8986 GCA_964632095.1 uncultured Clostridia bacterium
TTCTAAGTCTTGGAGTGAGAAAAATTAAGTTATTAACAAACAATCCAAGAAAATTTATTGGTCTTTCAGGGTATGGACTTGAGATAGTGGAGAGAATTCCTCTTGAAATACCTCCCAATAAAATAAATAAAAATTATTTAAAAACAAAAAAAGAAAAATTAGGGCATATCTTGGAATTAGTATAAAAATTATTTTGGGTATTCCAGAATATAAGTAACGGGTCCATCGTTTATTAAAAAAACTTCCATCATGGCACCGAATATTCCTGTCTCTACCTTTACTCTTTTACTCTTTAGTTCATTTACAAAAAAATTAAATAATTTTTCTGCTTTTTTAGGTTCCTCTGCGTTCTCAAAGCTGGGTCTTCTACCTTTTTTAAGAGATGCAGCTAAGGTGAACTGAGAAACTGCTAAAATCTCGCCCCTTACATCAAGTAAAGAAAGATTCATCTTTCCCTCATTATCAGGAAAAATTCTAAGATTTACAATCTTATTCGCCAAATATTTTGCGCCCTCCTCTCTATCTCCCCTCTCAATTCCGACTAAAAGAACAATCCCTTTATTGATTTTTCCTACAATCTTTCCTTTAACTCTTACATTTGCCTCTTTTACCCTTTGAAGAACTATTTTCATTTTACCATTCTTTCTTTTTAAAAATCTTAACAATAGATATTAATTCATTTTTATTAATCAATAAAGAGAGTAAAACATAAAATCCTATACTAATAAATATAACAATAAAAAGATAAATCAATTTCTTAAAAAATATTAATTCTAAAAAAGGAATTTCTCTTTTTATAAAAAATATTAAAACCCCCATTAAAAAAGAACAAAAAATCACTTTTAAAGTAAAAAGAAATAATTCATTTTTTGGAATGTTTCCAATCTTTTTCTCCAAAAATGCCCACAGCAGAAAAAGACTAATAGCCTCTGCTAAAGAAAGAGCCAAAGCGATTCCTCCTACAGCTAATGGCTTCATTAAAATAAAAGAGAGGGAGAGATAACAAACCATAGTTATTGAAGCAATAATTACGGGAGTTTTTGTATCTTTGAGCGAGTAAAAAACCGTATTTAAAATTTTACTCCCTGAAATAAATGGAAGACCTATTGAAAAAAATACAAGAGCTACAGAGGTAAGGTTTGTGGAACGTTCTACAAAGGCGCCTCTTTGAAAAAGGACTTGGATAATAGGTTTTGAAAGAAGCAGAAGACCAGCTAATGCTGGAATTGTAATAAGAGCTATTAATTTTAATGAGAAAATCAATGTCTTCTTCATTTCATTAATATTTCCCTCTGCTGCCTGCTCTGATAAAGTCGGCAATAATGCTATTGAAAGGGCTATTGAGAATAAACCAAGGGTAAGCTCTCTCACTCTTGTTGCATAATAGAGAGCTGAAACACTTCCTTCTTCCAGAAGAGAAGCTAATGCCCTACTTAAAGCTAAATTAATTTGAAAAATTCCAAAGCCAAAAATTCCAGGAACCATTAATTTGCCTACTTTTCTTACCGCCTCATCCTTAAAGGAAATTTTTGGTTTAAAATTGAAACCTAAATTTAGAAGAAAAGGAATCTGTAAGAGAAATTGAAAAAAACCACCAATTATAACTCCTATCGCAAAAGCATATGGAGGTGGCATAAATTTACGGGTAAAAAACCAAGCAGAAAGAATTATTGCAATATTAAATAAGATAGGGGTGGAGGCGGGAATAAAAAATTTGAAATAAGAATTCAATATCGCAGAACAAAGGGCAGCTAAGCTAATAAGTAAGATATAAGGAAACATAATCCTGGTTAAATTTATGGTGAGCTCCCATTTTCCAGGTATTTCCTTATATCCAACTGCTATTACTTTAACTAAATAAGGTGCAAAAATTACACCAAGAACAGTTAAAATAAGAACTATTAGTCCAAGATTATAAAAAACAATATTTGCGAAATCCTTCGTTCTCTTTTCTGATTCATTTATTTTTATTTGAGTAAAAACAGGAATGAAAGCAGCAGTGAGTGCTCCCTCTGCTGTTAATCTTCTCAATAAGTTGGGAATAATAAAAGCTATTGTAAAAGCATCAGCTCCAGTTCCTGTCCCCATAAAATAGCCTATAAGTATATCACGGAAAAAACCTAAGAGCCTGCTGAAAACTGTTGGAAGAGATACGGTAATCGTTGATTTTAATAATCTTCTATATTTATGCTCGCTCACTTGACATTATCCTCTAAATTAAAGTATTATAATTTCTCAAATTTAATAAAGGTGAATAAAGGATGGCGAGACATAAATCAGCTGAAAAAGAATATCGAAGAAGTTTAAAAAGAAGAGAAATAAACCGAAGAAATAAATCAGCAATGAAAACACAAATCAAAAAATTGCGGAAAGCAATAGCAGATAAAAATGTAGAGGAAGCCTTAAAATTATTACCGCAAACAATTTCCATTATAGACAAAACTGTTAAAAAGGGAACAATACATTCCCGCACAGGAGATAGATACAAATCAAGACTTACCAGACAGGTTAATGCTTTGCTTACCATGTCAAATCCTAAATAATTTTTTTCCTTTCCTTTTTATCCAATATTCATAAATAAAATTTTCTAATAAAATTTTAGGTTTTAAAGAAGTAGTTTTTAATCTTAATTCAAGCTGATAAAGTCTATGAATAAAATGTCTTAATTCAGCTTCACTGAATTTATTTGCAAGATCGATAAATTCTTGAGTTTTAAAATAAGGCGTGGATAAATTTTCTGCTATTACCTTAAAAGAAATATTCCCTTCCTTCATAATTAATTTAATAGATAACAAATTATGAAAGAACTGAGAAAGAAAATTTAAAATAACTAAGGGATGATATCCTTCCTTTAGAAGTTTTTGAATAATATTTAAGCTCTTTATAAAATTAAATTTCTCTAAACTATTTGTAAGTTCCCATAAAGCGAAACTTCTAATATGTCCTGTAATCTCTTCTATATCTTCCAATTGAATTTCTTTCTTATCTCCGATAAAAGCCATCAATTTCTCAAGTTCATTATTCAAGTTTCTTAAATCATTTCCAATTATATCAATTAATTTCTGTTTTTCCTTAAGCCCAATAACTTTCCCTTTTGAATGCACTTTTTCATCAATCCATGAAAAAAGCTGATTCTCCCTTAAAGGTTTAAACTCAGCTTGAAAACAGACATCGGAGGGAAGATTCATAAAAAATTTAAAAAGGGATTTCCTCCTGTCACACCGACCCGCTTTTACTATAAGAATACAATGGGATGGAAAAGAAGAAAAAAATCTTCTTAAAAGATCTTCTTCTGAGGAAGTAAGATTCTCATTTTTTCTCTCCCTCACTTCAATCAAAATAATTCTTTTTTCTGAAAAGAGAAATGGCATTGTTTGAGCAGATGAAATAATATCTTGCCATTTATATTCACTTAAATCATATTTATTAAAATTAAGGCTTTCTTTTTGTGAAGGGACAAAAATTTTTTTTATGAAATTTATTATCTCTTCGATTAAAAAGGATTCCTCTCCAAAAAAGAAATAGGAAGGATAAAAAATATTATTTTTTAAATCTCTTTTTACCTTAAAGTAATTCAAAAATTAAAAACCCTCTACTATTAAACTTACTACACTGCGAGCAAATTTTTCTGAAATCCTTTCAATTGCTAATGTTTCCTCTGAATAAAAATCGCCTCCACTTGTTATTTCATATTCGTCACGAAAGACATAATGAGAGTTCATGAACAGAACTTTTTTCTTTATTAGATCTTTAAAAGTTACTTTAGCAACAATTGTAATGCTATATCTATCTGCCCTTCCTTCTTCTGTAAAAGATATAGGATTTACTGCAAAGGAATTTATTTCTCCTAATAAAATAGCATCAGCTTTTCCTGTTTCGCTCAGAATTTTAAATCGTCCTCGAGCTATAAGTTCATTAATTACAGCTTGAGTAAATTTCTGGTCAAGTTGATATCTACCTGTATTGTTCTTGAACATTGGAACACTTATGGTCTTTATGTAAGGCGGTAAAAAACTCCCTGTGCCACTTAATCTATAACCACAATTTATTAATATTAATAAGAAACTTAAAATTAGAATAATTATTCCAAGTTTAAATTTTAAACTCATCTCAGGTCACTATATTTACTAGTTTATTCTTTATATAAATAAATTTTTTAATGGATTTTCCCTTTAAATGATTCCTCACAGATGGAATTGACAAAACCCTCTCTTTAATTTCCTCTTCAGCAAGACCTATTGGAGCCTGCAATCTTGTCCTCAGCTTTCCATTTATCTGGACAATATAGGTAATTTCTTCCTCTTTAATGAGATCAGGCCTATATTCAGGCCATTTTGTATCAATTAAATATTCCTTATGATTCGTTAATTCCCATAATTCTTCACATATATGGGGAGCAAAAGGAGAAAGCAATAAAATAATTGTTTCTATTGATTCTTTTAAAACTGCTTTGCCCTGTATACTCTCCTTCAATTTCTCTTTATGCTGGGAGATTTTATTATATAACTCCATTATTGCAGAAATTGCAGTATTAAAATGATATCTTTTCTCAATATCTTCACTAACTTTTTTAATGGTCTGATGAGTTTTTTTAAGAACTTCTAATGCTTCTGCGGATAATTCCTTCTCATTATAGGAAATATTCTGACTAAATAGAGCTAAGTTTTCATGAACAAGCCTCCAAATCCTTGTAAGAAATCTAAAACATCCCTCTGCCCCTTTGTCACTCCATTCCAAATCCTTTTCTGGAGGAGCAGCAAAAAGAATAAAAAGGCGAAGAGTATCAGCTCCATATTTTTCAATAAATTCCTCGGGATAAACAACATTTCCTTTTGACTTTGACATCGCAGCTCCATCTTTTGTTACCATCCCCTGAGCTAAAAGATGAGGAAAAGGTTCATTAATATCAGTTAGTTTTAAATCTCTTATAACCTTTGAAAAGAATCGAGCATAAATTAAATGAAGTATAGCATGTTCCACCCCTCCAATGTAAATATCTACAGGCATCCAGTATTTCACAGCTTCTGGATTCAATGGTCGATCACCTTCTTTTGGTGAAGTATACCGATAATTGTACCAGGAGGAATCAAAAAAGGTATCCATTGTATCAGTTTCTCTTCTGGCCAATCCTTTACACTTTGGGCATTTTGTTTTTACAAAAGACTCGACTTTTTCTAAAGGCGAACCTTCTTCTCCCGTGAATTTTGCTTCTTTTGGCAAAAGCACGGGTAATTCTTCATAAGGAACAGGAATTACTCCACATTTTTCACAATAAATAATCGGAATCGGAGTGCCCCAGTATCTCTGCCTTGAAATTCCCCAGTCCTTGAGTCTATATAATATAGCCTTTTTCCCTATATTTTGCTTTTCAGCCCATTCAGTCATTAAATCAATTGCCCTTTTGGATTCCAATCCACTGAATTCTTCTGAATTTACTAACACACCAAAATCCTCGAATGCTTCAGAAAGTGCATTTTCTTCTAAATTTTCTTCTCTTGGTTTAATCACTACTTTGATTGGCAGATTGTATTTTTTTGCAAACTCAAAATCTCTCTGGTCATGAGCAGGAACAGCCATAATAGCCCCTGTTCCATATTC
>CAZWBN010000071.1:0-8938 GCA_964632095.1 uncultured Clostridia bacterium
AAAAATAAAGTGTTATAAAAATTTTTCTTCAGCTCCCTTTTGAATTCCTATTATTTCTCTTTTTGTATACCATTCACTTCTAAAAGTGTAAATTATTATTGAGTCTTCCTCAGGATCAATTATCCGTTTGAGTTCTATTTTTAGTTTCTCAAGTTTTGCCGGTGAAATTTCGCCTTCAAAAACAGAATTCTGCACCCAGTAAAGATATTTTCTGCAGGTTTTCAACACTTTTGCAACTCTTTTTTCATTTATATCATATACGAGTATTATTTTCATTTACCACCACATTACAAAAGGTTGATATTCTTCTTCACCAATTAAGTGTTTTTGAATTTTATAAAGTTCAAGCCTTATTAATTGTCTGTAAGAAACATGTCTACCAAGCCTTTTATGATAAATAGTGGATCGCATTTTTTCTTCTATCTGTTCTATTACAATTTGTTTACCTTTTTCATTTAATACTATACCATCAAGCTTTTGGTTAAAATGTTCCTTTTTTATCATTCCTTTATTAATAAGACTAAATATTACACGATCTCCTATTATAGGTTTAAATATTTCTGCAACGTCAAGATTTAAGGTAAACCTTCGCATATTTGTTGCATGAAGATATCCGATGCGTGGATCGAGATGAGTATAATAAATTTCGCTTAAACAATATGTATATATTAAAGAATTTGTAAAACTTATAAGAGCATTTATCCTGTTTTTGGGAGGGCGCTTAGATCGTGTCTCAAAAATAAAATGTTTATTTTCAAGAATAAAATTAAAAGCATTATAGTATTGCTCTCTAATATTACCTTCAATTGCCATTAAAGTGTCTGTATCATTGCATTTTTCAATAGATTTTGATATCTTGTTAATTTTTTCAATTGGTTCATTAAGAGATTTCCCGCGAGCATGATAGTAATTCAGCACTTTTTTAATATTTTCCACTGCACCTAAAACGAATTTTTTTGCTAGTATAAGCCTTTTATCGAAATCAAGATAATGTTCTGCTTGTTTAAGAATCATATATCCTGAGTTTAGATGTTCTCTTGGATAAAATGAGCCAATGTAGTAGCCATAGTAGTTAAAAAAATGCATTATGATTTCATTTTCTGTAAGAAATTCAAAAAGTCGTTTGTTAATAGTAACTTCACCAAAAATGAATAATTCAGATGTATTTTCTACTGGTATGTATTTTTTCCCTTTTTCAGATTCAAAATAAAGGGTGTTTCCTTTTCTTTTTATAATACCATCTGAAAATATGTATATTGTGTGTTTCATGACCAGCAAAACTCTCTATATCCACATTTAGAACAATATTTTATTTTCTTAGCTGGTGGTGGCATTTCCATCTGAATTATTGATTTTATCTCTTTTTGTGCTGAAATTAGTTCATCCTCAATTTCTTTTGTTAGGATTACGGTGAGTTTCTTTTTCTCCTTTGGAAAAAGAAGTTGTCCAGTAGCTGAAATACCAAGCTGTTTTAATCTTAATAAATAGTAAGCAAGTTGCATCTTTGCACTTTTTTCAAACCGAGAACTCTTTTTTACCTCACAGATTACTATATTTTCTTCATTTATTTTTAACAAATCTATTATCATATTTTCAATATGTATTTCTTTTCTTTCTCTTTTATATGATTCTTCTGAAATAATCCTTCCAAGCTCTATAAAAGGGTTCTCTTGCCAAGGAGTTAATTGCCTTGACATAAGCCATACTTCCCGTGGACAAATGTAATAATACCAAATAAGAGTAGCTGGAAAACTCATTTTTAAAAATTATTCTTTTCTATCTTTTAAATAGGTTTTCAAAGCCTAAATTAATAATATAAGTTGAAATATCCTTGATTTTATAAATTTTCAACCTTTTCCCTCTAATTTTTAAAGTTGCAGGTTGCAGGATTCCTTTAATTCTTTTTATAGGAACAATATAACTTCTTAACGGGTATTTCTTATCTCTTTTAAAACATTTTTCATGCATTAAATATACTTGCCCACTCCCATTTACTATTTCAATTTCTTTTACAAAAGGCACAGGAAAAAGCGTTTCAACTATATCATTAGATATTATTTCTTCCACTTCTCTAATTTTAGGAAAAGATTCAAGGGTAACAAGAGATTCACTATCTCCACAGGTTAAAGGCGAAGTTAAAAGTGAATTAATAATTTCTTGAATTATTAAATTATTTTTGCAAATTACCGCAATTTCTAAATTTTTTGAATAAGCAAACTGTCTACCAAGAGCATTTGTAAACTTCCCACCAACAAGCATGCCTTCCCATTTTGTTATAGCTGAAGTAGTATAACTTTTAATTATACAAGGAGTTAAAAGCCTTGAACCTGCCCAAATAATTTCTTCCTCTACTTTTTTAAGATATTCAATAGGATGTTTATCATTTTTATATCTTTGTAAAGCATTAGCTATTAAACCAATTATCGCAGAAGGTGGAAGCAGAGGATAAGTCAGTGCAGACTGCCAAGTAAAAGGAATACGAATAGAATACAAAGAATTAAGCCTTAAAGTAAATACAATTGCCTTCATTATTAAACTTTACTTAAAAGTTCTTGAAAAATCTCATTTATAGTGTTCTTCTTTATAACTCCAGATGGGGTTTCACTCCCCCAGTATAAAAATTGTGCCCCTTGAGGCATCAGTCCAATAGTCTTTTCAAAGTAATCTGAATACATAGGTGATACAGGGAAAGGCAATGGTCCTGTTTCAGAATATGTCACAAGTATTTCAATTGGATTTAAATGCGGAATTGCATGAGAAAGAGAAGCTCCCATCTGACCTCCTATAAGATAACGAAATGCCTCAATAGCAACTTTTATTCTTTCTTTTCGCTGAGTTTCATCAATTGCATATGAATTATTATTGCCCAAATTTAATTCTACAAGTCCAATTCTATCTATATCCAGGGCAGAAACAAAAGCATAGATACCTGAGGCATAGGATTTGTTAAAAATCATTTGTGCTGCTCCTTCTCCTTCTGTTACAGATTCTTGTTGTGATACACGAGTATGAATTACTTGTTTCTGTGAAGTATTATATCCTAAGACAGGCATTAGCCAAGAAAACATAGCTCGTGAAGCCCTGCGATTAGAAATACCTTTCCCTTCAGCTCCTTGTGCTATTAAGTATCCATGAATATCACATATTATACATGTCATAATTGCATCTGCTTCAGATTTTGCAATTTGCCTTAAATTATTATTTCTTACCTCACCAGGTCTTACAGGTTCACCAACTTTACAAGCTGCACATAACGGCATTGAGGAATATGAACCATTTAATATTAAATGCCTTATTCCCTCATAATGCCAGTGTTTAAGCATTCTCCCTGACACAGCCGGTGCTTCCAGCCTTCTACCATTTTCGTCAAGAAATTCCATTATTCTTATATCGGTTACATTACCTGCTACTGCCTCATTGTTTAAATCATGTACATTTAATTGTACTTTTACAGCAAAGGTCACAAATTTAAGCATTTTACACCTCCTCTTTAATTTCAATAGTCTCTTCTACCTTTGATGGGAACGAAAAAGCAAGTATTACAAGAGCTGTTTTTGTTGCTTCAAAATCTTGATTAGCAAGTCTAAATATTTCTTTAATTTCTTCGTCTGTTGGAAGATGAATTTTTTCTTTTTGCTCAAGTCGTAATCTACCTTCTCTAAGCATTTTTGCTATAGTATCCTCAAAATCTCTTGATTCCTTCCTGGCATTTCTAATGTCATCAGCATAAGAATATTTTCGCTCTCTTATAAAATATCGAAGAGTCCTTGCAAGACTCTTCAAGGCGGGATTTTCAATTATTTTTGAATCAATCATAACTACCTCCTTTAAAAGATATTTTGCTGTTTCTGGATATAAAAAGCTTGATGTTTCTTGAATATAAAGGCGAGCAAATTTTAATAAATTATCCCTTTTTCTATGTTCAAGAATGTTTGTTATTTCAATTAGTGATGCCACTTTGGGCAAAACTTTAGAACTTCCAAGTAACTTATTTATAGTAGCAGAATTATATGATGAATTTGAAATAAATTCTGAAAAAGGTATTGCATTAACGATTGCTGTTTGTTCAACTACCGTATCTCCTCTTCTATCTTTAGATACCAACGATAAATGAAAATACAATTGTAAATCGTTAACAATGTCACTTAGAGATGGAACTTTAGCTAATAATCCAATTATGAATGTTTTCAAAGGTTGAATATCCGAAAGCCAAAAGTTGTGTAATGTCTTTTGCAAAGCCAATAATAACTGTAAATCTTTGGTTTCAAGTTTTTTATTAGGTAGAGGTAGAACAATTACATATTTTTTATTTTTTCCTCCACCCATTTGAATATTGAAACAAAACGAATTAAGTCCCAACACTGCCAAATAACCACAAATTTCGCATAGGTTAAGATTAAACTTATCATAGATCTTATCTCTAAAATATGGTTTACCTGCATGAAAAGAAGATAGAAGTATCAATCCTGTCCGACCACCGAATCTCCTTATTTTTTCATGTCCACAAGATGTTTTCTTTTTGAAATTAAAATTAGAAATACCTCGTAAACTAAAAAGTGAATCAAAATTGACTTTTTCTAAAGTTTTTTGAATATGTTTTATAGATTCCTCATTAGCAGGGTATTTTTTCTTATCCTTCGCTTTCACACCTAAATCAAAAAATCTATCAGAAGATAAAAGCCTGTTAAGAATTATCAAGAATGTTTGCTTTATTTTATCTGAAACATAAGTTTTATAATTTACTTGATAAAACCCATTTTGGGGAATAATTTCAGGCTCACACCCAGCTTCAATCCCAACTCTTGCCAGTCCATAAGCAATTTTAATCTCTAAATCAGGAAAACCTGTTGCTGGAGTATACAAAACAATCATTCTAACTCCATTTCTTTTTTTGCTATTTCAAAAACCCTTTTTGCAATTTCTAAAGATTCTATTGCATCTTTCTCAGATGGTAATCCTTCAGGCAATGTTCCTGGCAATGCGTTAGGATAACGAGTTAAAATGTAAAAACGGTCAAGTAACACAATTTCATCTTTCAAATTATCAAAAGGACTTTTACCAATTTTTGAAATTATATCCACCAGTTTGTGTGTTTTGGGATAAATTTTCCCCTTAAAGATGATAAAACCTTTTAAAATCTTTTCAACACATTGTTGAGAATGGAAACATGCCTGATTATAAAGTTTTTCCTTAAGAGCAAGTTCTGCTATCTTTAAATCTTCTCCTGCAAATTCTATCCATCTTTTAGCTTCCTCTTTCATAAAGTTTTACTCCTTTTTCTATAATTTCTTTTCTAAAAAATTCTCTACTGTTATACATATTTTTAAATTCTTCGGGTGTATAAACCAAAACATCTACCCCCACCCGAGGCTTAAGAAGCAAAAGAACCTCTTTTATCCTTTCAAGAAATGGTTTATCAGTCTCTTTCACAATTATAAGGTCTATATCCGACCATCTTTTTATACGCTCTTGAGAAAAGGAACCAAAAAGAATAAGCATCTGAGGATTATATTTGGATTTTAATACTTCTACCCATCTCCTAAGTTCTGCATGCAATTCTAAAGCTCTTAATCGACTTGAAATTTTATCAACATAACTTTTTATATTTTCCACCATAAACCACCCGCCATAGTAATTCTGATCATTTTTCTTTTGATATTCTTTTCTCTCTGTTGCTGCAGAAATATCACATAGTTTTAATATATGGTGAACTAAGGAAGCCTGTAATCTTCTTTTATGTTGTTCTAATAATCCACACCCCTTAGCCCAAACCCTTAATCCTTTTGCCATTTCTTTTAAGTCATAAACATTCAAATTTTCTGCGTCAAAAGGAAAATAAGCATTTGATAAATTTTTTCTCCCTTCATGCCACAATATTTTACCATTAAAATCCACTATACCATCATTTATTGCTTGAACATCAGGTCTTTCGATGTTGTCGCTAAGAAGCCCTTTATCTGTATGGTGAATAGCAACAGCAAATGAAATAGCATTCTTTAAATTTTCTGAAACATTCTTTTTACTGAAAGTTTTATAAAGATATGCAGCACCTATTGGAGCATGAGAAGGAAGTTTTTTATTCGTGCCAAGCCTTTCTTGCCATCTCTTTGTAAGTTTGCCAAGATCATGAAAAATTATCATTTCTTTTAATAAATTCCTTACATCATCATTTTCACTTATAGAAAAAATTCTTTTTATAGTCGGTTCCCAGATAGGAAAAATAATATCAAACTTTTCTAAACATCTATTAATGTGATCAATATATCTCTCACCTTTAGCACTATATAAAATAGGATGAGTCATTTTTTACTCCTATGTTTTTATCATAATTATTTTTCTCAATAATATACATATTAAAAGGTTGAATGTCCTTTATCTCCTCATAATCCCAATTTTTAGATTCTATATCATATTTAAATCTATATTTTAAAATTCCATCTTTAAAAAGTTGCCAAGCAACTCCAATATCGGTATCAATAGAATTTTCTCTTAAATTGGTTTTACGAATACTATTTCTAATTATATCTTTTTCTTTTTTTCCTTCCCCAATTGAAAAATCAACTACAATAAGAGTTATAGGTTTACTCTTTCTAACCTGAATATTTTTAGGTTCTATATCTGCATATAAAACACATTCGTATAAATCTATTAATGTATCCCTTGCCTCATAATCGTTAGCTTTATAATCAAGTGTATCATTCACAAAAGAACAAACCTCATCAAAATTTTTAATATTGAAATTTTGATTATTTTTTAACCATTCAAGTGTTTTTGATAGAAGCTCTTTTTTATAAGGTAAATAACCTTTATTTTCTTCTACAGGAAAAATTATCATCTTACCCTTTTCACCTTCATATCTTGCACACCGACCAGCTCTTTGAACCAAAGAATCAGCAGGTGCAAGTTCTGTCAGCAAAAGTTCAGCTGAAAAGTCTATACCTGCCTCAAGAACCTGTGTGGAAACAACAATTCCGACGTTTTTTGGAATTATGATCTTTCCTTCCTCCTTGTGAGGAATCAACGAAAGAGCTTTTTTCTCATGAGTTTCCTTATCTATTCTTGTAAAACGTGAATGAAGTAAAACAATTTGTTCATCGGTAAGTTGAAGTTGTATTTTGAGTTCTTTATAAATTTTTTGTGCCCTTTTAACCTGATTAACGACTATGAGAGTTTTATGATTTTTTATCTTATTTAATAAACTTTTAGAAATATTAACCTCATTATTTGAGTATAATGGATCTCTTTCTATAGTAATTTTAAGAGTTGAATTTAGTTTGATATCACCAATGATTTTTTGATTATCAGAAAGAGGTATATTTTCAAACAAACTTTTTTCTAAACTCTCAGGCATTGTTGCTGTCATTAAAATAAAAGGTACATAACTTTTGTACAATATTTCCATTAAAGCCCTCATAATAGAAAAAGTAAAACTATCTCTATATATATGAGCTTCGTCAAAAATCACAATTGAAGAAGCAATTGCACCAGCAGGCATATCAAAATGATGTCCTACTTGCTTACTTGACCTTGCAAAACCATAAAAAAATTGATCAAGAGTTGTTACAATTATATCAGATATAAAAAATGGTGCATCAGGTAGATCTCCATGTTGAATCTCAACAGAAATGTATGGAGAAATTTTTTTAACATATTTCTTAATTCTTTCTGCAACATTATTCACCAAAACACGCATCGGCAGAACATATATCATTCTTGGAGCGATATAGAAGTCATTATCAACAAATTGTGATAAAAAAGGTGCAAGAACTGCTTCAGTTTTCCCAGATCCGGTTGGAGATTTTAATAATAAAGGAAAGTTTAAATTATTTACTTGTTGCCAAACTTTTATTTGGTATTCATAAGGTGAATCAATATTGAAATATTGTTTATAAAATTGTTCAACTTGTTTCATCTAACTTTCTTAATTTTTATATTTACTCTGATTCTTAAATCTAACATTGTAAAGCTTATCCTTCAAAAATATTTTTCATGATTAATCTTATATTCATCTCAAGTCCTAAGTCTTTCTTAAAAAATTTTTTTATTAAAAGTTTTTTTAACTTTTTTCAAATGAATTATAATAATAAATTTTTTTCTTCAATCAACAGTATTAAGAATACTATAAACAGTTATAAGAAAAAGGAGATTTACAAAAACTTTTTTTCAGCGAACTATCAAAATGCCTATAAAACCCCGAATAATTTAATTAAAAAATAACAAAATAAAAAAAATATAAATAACTATTTCAAAATCAAATTTCTTTTAAAAATATAATTATAATTACAAAAATTTTTTGTCGTCAAATTAGCTTCTATGTATTAATTTATTTTTCAATTATTATTGCATATTTTAAATACAATTTTTATGAACAAACAGGTCGTTCTGTTGTTTATGTCTAAAACTCAAATTAATAATAATTAAGCTTGTAGAACTCAAATTTTTAAAAAATAAATTTTATCTTAATATTAAAAATTTAGTCGTTTAAGTTTATTTTTTTATCTGATATTTACATTTTTTATGGTAAATTTTGTAATATAGTTTGTATTAAGTGGATTAAGGTCTGATATAAGACCATCTTGTTGGTGTTTCTTCTTTAAAAAAGTAAAGAAAAAATTTAATTTGATTAAAGAAGTTAAAAATATGTTTTTTTATAAAAGCTTGCTTGAAATCTCAAGCTAATGTAGCAAAAAGCAATTTTATAAATAAAAACAAGGAATGAAGGCTAATTTTGTAGAATTAATTTTTTAACAGAACTTCTGAAAAATTTAAATTTATAATTACTGCTCTTTCAGGCTTATAGGTCCTTATAAAACTATATAAACTTTTTTCTATTTTTGGAGTAATTTTTACTTCTAAAGGTGTAAGTTTGAGTGTTTTAAAAAGGTAGTTTTGCCACTTTGTCTCGGTCCTTTAATAAGGATTATCTCCTCTCTATTAA
>CAZWBN010000072.1:0-8917 GCA_964632095.1 uncultured Clostridia bacterium
GAAGCAGTGAAAGAATCAATTGAAGAGTGTATTTCTGAATTAAAAAAAATAGCAAATTCGAGAATTCCTCTTCTTGAATTAGAGCAGGCAAAATACTACTTAATTGGAAATTTCCCGATTCAGTTAAATAAGGAAAATGGGTTAATGGATTATCTAATAAAAAGATTTATAGTGGGCTTACGAGAACAAAACTGGAATAGATATCAACATAATATCATGTCAGTGGACCATGAGATGGTTTCATTAATATCAAAAAGATATTTTGCTTCCCATCCAGCAATAGTAGTAGTAGGTAACAGGAAGAAAATTTTAGAACCACTTTTAGATTTTGAAATTATTGAGGTTTACGACATAGAGGGAAATTTAAAATATAAAATAGAAAAGGGAATAAAATGAGATGAAATTAGTTGAATGCGTTCCTAATTTCAGTGAAGGAAGAGATAAGAAAAAGATAAAAGCTATAGCTTCGGAAATAGAAAACATTAAGGGCATAAAGTTACTCGATATTCATTCTGGTAAAACAACTAATAGAACAGTTATTACATTTATAGGGGAATCGGAAAAGATTAAAGAAGCTGCTTTTAATGTTATAAAAAAGGCTATTGAAGTAATTGACATGAGATTTCACAAAGGAGTGCATCCGAGAATAGGAGCAGTAGATGTTTGCCCGTTTATCCCTTTGAAAAATGTAACAATGCATGAGTGTGTTCAAATAGCAAGAGAGGTCGGCAGGAGAGTGGGTGAGGAACTTGAGCTCCCTGTTTATCTTTACGGAGAAGCTTCGATGTTTTCTGAAAGGAAAAATTTAGAAAATATACGCAAGGGAGAGTATGAAGGACTCCAAAAGAAATTAAAAGACCCGAAATGGACCCCTGATTTTGGTCCTGCTAAATTTAATCCCAAAAGTGGAGCAGTTATAATAGGAGCAAGAGATTTTTTAATTGCATATAACATCAATTTGGATACAACAGAGAAAAAGATCGCCCATCAAATAGCATTGATTATCAGGGAGTCAGGGAGATATAAAAGAGACGAGAAAGGAAGAATTCTGAGGAATGAAAAGAATGAGCCTATAAGAATTCCTGGTAAATTAAAGTATGTTAAGGCAATAGGGTGGTATATAGATGAATATAAAAGAGCTCAGGTTTCAATCAATTTGATAAATTATAGAAAGACTCCCCTTCACATTGTGTTTGAAGAGGTTAAAAAGGAGGCTAAAAGATTTGGAGTGGAAGTTACAGGTAGTGAAATTATTGGTTTAGTTCCAAAAGATGCAATATTAGCTGCAGGTAGATTTTACATGGCTCAACAGGGAGGAAAAACCGATAATGAAAAGCTGATAATTCAGACCGCGATCAAACATTTGGGGTTAAACGATACACTTCCTTTTGTGCCGGAGAGAAAAATCATAGAATATCAACTTTTAATTTTGGATAAAATTTAAGAAAGTTACCGGCATTAATGAGGAAAAATCTTTTAATTACAGGTAAACCAGGTTGTGGAAAGACCACTTTAATTAGAAAAATTGTTAAGCTTTATCCAGATAAATTTGGAGGTTTCTATACTGAAGAGATTAGAGAAAAAGGGAAAAGGAAAGGTTTTAGGATCTGTTCCCTTTTTGGAAAAGGGGGTATTTTTGCAGATATAGATTATGAAAGTCCCTTTAGGGTAGGAAGATATGGGGTGAATATAGAAATTTTTGAGAATATAGGAGTAGAAGCTATAAAAAAAGCAATTGGAACTTCAAAGATAATAATAGTGGACGAGATCGGTAAAATGGAATTATTTTCAGAGAAGTTTAAAAGAGAATTAATTAGAGCACTGGATTCAGAGCAAAAGGTTTTGGCTACCATTACATTGAGTAATCTTGAATTTGTAAATGAAATAAAGAGGAGGGATGATTGTAATGTCCTATTCCTTACCAGAGAGAATTTTAATTTGATTTTAGATAAAATAAAAAAGTGGATTTTAATTTAATATGGCGGAAATAAAACCATTTACTCCAGTAAAACTTATTTGTGGAATAATAGCATCGGATAAGAAGATTTTTGAGTTTGCGGAAGAAGAACTTTCCCTTCTCTATGGAGAAATTGATTATTCTTCAAATCTTATTCCTTTTAATTTTACAGATTACTACGAGAGACAGATGGGGCCGGGTTTAAAAAGGAAATTTATCAGTTTTAAGGAATTAATTGACCCAAGTGAGTTAAGTCAAATTAAAATCAGAACAAATCAATTAGAAGAGGAAATCAAAGAAAAATTAAAATTGGAAATAAGAGCCGTGAATTTAGACCCGGGATATTTAACCCGTTCAGCCCTTATTATAGCTACTGCTAAAGATTTCGCTCATAGAGTTCCTTTAAAGGATGGAATTTATGCACACTTGGAATTGCTCTTTAGAAAAAAAGAAATTAAAGTTTTAGAATGGACATATCCTGATTTCAAAACAGAAGAGTATCAAAGAATATTTCTCGAAATTAGAAAAATTTATCTGGGTCAATTAAAAAATTTAAGGAGAGAAAAAGATGGTTTCTAAGAGAGTAAGAGATTCACAAGTAGAAATGAGAGAGTTGGTTTTACCAAATGATACAAATCCTCTTGGCACAATACTGGGAGGAAAAGTTATGCATTTAATGGATGTTGCTGCTGCAATGTCAGCTATGAAACACAGTGGGAAAACAGTGGTTACTGTTTCAGTGGATCATATTGACTTCCTTTTTCCTATAAAAATGGGACAGATTATTGTAATTAAAGCTTCTGTAAATTATGTCCATAGAACTTCAATGGAGGTTGGAGTGAAGGTGTGGGCAGAGGATTTTAAAACCGGTAAAAAAACTCATACAAGTTCAGCCTATTTTACTTTTGTTGCTCTTGATGAAGATGGAAAGCCAACCCGGGTTCCAGAAATAATTCCTGAGACAGAAGAGGAGAAGAGGAGATATAGAGAGGCTCAGGAGAGAAGAAAGGTAAGGTTGGCGAGAAGGAGAAATAAATCAGGATGAATCTCTCTTACGCCTGAAATGTTTCAGGTAATTTACACAATAATTATCTTTTCCTAATATTGCCTCAGTTGAGAATAAAAAATCAATAAGTTCATTATCGAGAGGGTCAATAATAGCAGCATCTAATCCTAAATATTTTGCAATTATAAAAAGAGTTCTATTTAAAAGCTTCCTGTTTGGTAAACCAAAGGACACATTACTTATTCCAGCAATTGTTTTTATTTGAGGGAATTCCTTTTTTATACCTTCAAGGGATTTAAGAAACAATAATCCAGCCTTTGAATCAGTTCCAATTGGGCGGACCAGAGGGTCTATAAAAATATCCTCCTCTGAAACCCCATTTATTTTCAATTCATTAATAATTTTTTTTGTGATATTAATTTCCTCTTGAGGAGATGATGGTAAGCCGTTTTCATCCAAACAGAGAGCAATTATTTTCGGTTTGAATTTTCTTATTAAAGGAAGATATTTTTCAATTTTTCCCTTTTCCCCTGTTATAGAATTTAAAATAGCAGTTCCTTTGTGTATTTCCAGCGCTTTTTCCATTGCTTCAGGATTAGGAGTGTCTATACAAAGGGGAATATTAATTTCTTCCTGAATAATGGGTATTGCCCATTGTAGAATATCAATTTCTTCCTCAAGGAGTGCTGCTGCATTTATGTCAAGATAATGAGCTCCTGCCTCTTTCTGTTTTTTGGCTTCCTCGAGTAAAAAATGTACATTCCTTTTCTTGAAAGCTTCAAAGACAGATTTTCTGCTCGAATTAAGTCTTTCACCTATAATGATCATTTTTTAAAATCGAAAAATGAAAATCGAAAACCTGAAATCGTAAAATTTGCTTTATTTTTCATTACTCTATTATTTTAGATGTTTTATTATTTGTGAAATTTTTTCTATATATTGTGGGTCAGTACCACAACATCCACCGATGATATTTACTCCCCTTTTTATAATTTCAGGAATATATTTTACATAATCGTCGACTGTCTGTTCGTAATTTATATTCCCTTCTGCATCGATAACGGGTTGCCCGGCATTAGCCTGGATGACCACAGGTAAATCCGTATATTTTCTTATTTTTTCTGCCAGGGGAATCATTTCCTCACTATTTAATGTGCAGTTTGCTCCTACTCCATCAGCGCCCTCCTTTTCCAGTTTCTCTATGACCTCTTCAACAGTATTTCCCATCAGGGTAAAGAATCCTTTTTTTGTTTTATTAAAGGTTAAAGAAACAAATACTGGTAAATTGCCGGCTTTTTTTGCCCCTCTCAAAGCACATATAGCTTCTTTTAAATCATACATGGTTTCTATCATTATGAAGTCAACACCACCTTTGATAAGTGCAGCAGTCTGTTCGTAAAAGATTTCTTCGAATTCTTTGGTTTTATAAGGACCGTAGGGTTCGAGAAACTTTCCAGTTGGTCCTATATCTCCTCCTACATATTTATTATCGGGTTTAACTTCACATGCTAATTGAGCAGCTTTGAAATTAATTTCAAAAACCTTTTCTTCTAAACCATATTGGGATAGCTTTAACCTGTTTCCTCCAAAAGTATTGGTTAAAACCGCGTCCGAGCCTGCATCAAAATAACTCCGGTGAATATTTTTTACAATTTCAGGTTTCTCGAGATTCCAGAGCTCAGGACAGGTTCCTTTTGGAAGTCCTAATTTAATAAGCTGGGAACCATTAGCCCCATCGAAAAGGATTATTCTTTCTTTTGTAATATTCAAAATTGATTTTTTTCTATTCATCTTCAAAAGAAGAGATTTCTCTTAATTTGGCTATTATTTCTGGAAGTTCTTTTAATACGACTTTAATATCTTCCTCTGTATTGAATCTTCCTAAGGAGAATCTAATACTTGAACGAGCAATTTCAGGCCTTAAGCCAATTGCAGACAAAACATGAGAAGTTTCCTCAGAGCCTTCACTACAGGCAGAGCCTGTTGAAACATATATTCCTTTTGTTGCTAATGCGAGTAAAATTGCTTCACCTTCAAGTCCGATAAAACTGAAATTCAATGTTGATTTTACTCTTTTTTCTGGATGCCCATTGAATTTGACTTTTGGAATATTTTTCTCTATACCTCCCTTTAACATATCAGCCAGTTTTTCAATTCTCTTCAAATCTTTTTTTTCTTTTTCCCTTATAATTCTTACAGCTTCTCCAAATCCAATTATTCCTATGGTATTTTCTGTGCCCGCTCTAAGGAGCCTTTCTTGGTGTCCTCCATATATTAAAGGAGATATTTTCACTCCTTTTCTAATATAAAGGGCTCCCACTCCTTTTGGTCCATAAATTTTATGCGCGGAAATTGAAAGCAAATCAACTCCTAACTTATCAACATTCACCTCTATTTTTCCAAGAGTCTGTACCGCATCTGTGTGCAGAAGAACACCCTTTTTTCTTGCTATTTTACTTATTTCTTCAATAGGTTGAATAGTTCCGATTTCGTTATTGGCATGCATAATGGATATTAAAGCCGTTTTATCTGTTATGGAATCTTCCAGGGCATTTAAATCCACAACTCCATATTCATCGACCGGAAGATAGGTCACCTTGAATCCCTTTTTCTCAAGATATTGACAGGTGCTCATTATAGCCGGATGTTCAATAGAGGAAGTAATTATCTCATTTTTATTTGGGTATGCATCCAATATCCCTCTTAGTGCAAAATTATCAGCCTCAGTTCCAGAACCTGTAAAAATTATTTCATTTTTATTTGCACCAATAACTTTTGCAATTTCCTCCCTTGCTTCCTCTATCATTTCTTTAACTTTTCTTCCTATTGGATAGAGGGAGGAAGGGTTTCCAAAGTGTTCTTTTAGAAAATCAATCATTTTTTCAGCTACACGGGGTTCAAGAGGAGTAGTTGCATTATTATCAAGATATATCATGACGCTCTCCTTTCACTACTAATTATATCAATTTCCTAAAGAAAATTAAAATAAAGGATTAATGATTAACCCGGATTTTAATTTTGGGTAAAAATCCGTTGACTTATGGGGCATCAATTCCCCATTTTTTACAATATCTCTTATCTGATGAAGGGTTACAGGATTGAGCAGACAGATCATTTGGTACTCTTTTCTATTAACTTTTTCTATTCCTTCATTAAGTTTTCGTATATATGAAACATTCTTTTCCACAGAAAATTCAAGGTCAGTTAGTTCAGAAAATTTGTCAATAATCAGTGAGTGCAGAATTGAAACATCGAGTCTTTTCCATTCCTTTGATTTACCAGAATCAATTTCTTTATCAAGAATATCTTCGGACTTAAGACGGAGAATATAAAATTTTCTGAAATCAGATACATAAATAGCGAAAATATGATTTTCTTTAGCAAGAATATTCTTCACCTCACCTATAATTGATTTATCTTCCAGATTAGACCATGGTTTTTCTTCAATTTCAAAATATGGAGAAAGAAGATTTTTAAGATTTGATTCACTGAGTTTCTCTAATCCCTTTACTAAACGATAGGTTGGTAAAATAACAAGTCCGGGGTCATCAAGATTAAATAATGTCATCATTATGTAATTGAAAGGTTCATCTCCCTTTACTTTTTCAAGCTTTTTTATCATTTCGTCCCTGTAATTTAACGAAGTTTCATATCTGTGATGACCATCAGCTATGATTAATACTTTATCAGCCATCAATTTCTGAATACTTCGGATTACATTGTCGTCTTTTATTACCCATAATCTGTGAATAATTCCATCTTCATCTTTTACATCACAAGCCTGAAAAGATTCTGGAAGAATTTCATCGATTTTTTTATTTACAAGAAAATCTGTGTCTTCATAGAGAAGAAAAATCTGTTCTGTATTTGAATTGGTTGCTCTCAGTAAGTTGAGACGGTCCTCTTTTGGTTTAGGAAAAGTCTTTTCATGAGGAAGAACTTTTTTTGAAGAAAAATCCTCTAATTTTACTCGTGCAATAAGTCCTTTTCTTCTTTTTATCTCACCGTCCACTTTGAATTCCTGTTCGTAAACATAAAATGAATCTTTATCCTCTCTTATGAAAATTCCTTTTTCAAGCCATTCATCAAGATAAAGCTTTGCTCTTTTGTATTTATCCTTTTCAGGATGGTCAGGTTCAACATCCTTACCAAGGATAATCCTTACAATATTATATGGATGTCTGCGATAATATTCTTCTTGCATTATAGGAGTTATTCTATCATACGGTTCAGTTATTAATTTCTCAAGAGGTAATTTTTCAGAATCATATCTTATACCTCTAAAAGGTTGCAATTTAGCCATTTTAATCCTCCTCAAAAATTAAAAATTTTCTTTTGGGATTATAATAAATTCTCTTTCAATATTTTTACAGCCTCTAATCCAGCTCTTGCTTGACCCTCCTTTGCAGAAGCACCAAGATGGGGAAGAGCAATTACATTTGGATGATTCACAAGTTCAAAATTATCAGTGGGTTCTTTTTCCCACACATCAATAGCAGCTGCTCTTACTTTTCCAGAATTAAGGGCATTAAGCAGAGCTTTTTCATCTACCACTCCGCCTCTTGCAGCATTTATCAATATTACTCCATCCTTCATTGAGTTAAATTCTTTTTCACTGATTAAATGTTTTGTTTCTTCAGTGAGAGGAATATGGAGGGTTATTATATCGGAATTTGAAAGAAGTTCCTCAAAAGACACCTGTTTGACATTAAGGTCTGTTTCAATTTTTATTACATCATAAGCAATCACTTTCATGCCAAAAGCTAAAGCCCTTTTTGCAACTTCTTTACCAATTTTTCCAAAACCTATAATTCCAAGAGTTTTTTCATAAAGTTCAGTTCCTGAAAACAGCTTTTTCTCCCATTTATGATTTTTCATGGACATATTAGCTTGAGCAATATTCCTCACCGCAGAGAGCATCAGTCCCATTGTAAGCTCTGCAACAGAGATAGTAGTGGCTGCAGGGGTATTTGCCACTTTAATTCCTTTTTTCTTGGCAGCTTCTAAATCAATATTATCCAATCCGATTCCAGCTCTCACAATGATTTTTAAATTTTCTGCAGATTCTATAACTCGGGAAGTAACTTTTGTCGCGCTTCTAACAATAATACCATCAAAAGGAGGAATGGTTTTTACGAGTTCCTCTTCATTCATTCCTGTTTTTACATTAACTTCAAATTCTGAAATTTTTTTTAATTCATCAATTGCTAAAGGACTTATTGAATCCGCAATTAAAATTTTTCTCATTGCCATTTCTCCTTTAATATTTTTTGGGCAGCTTCAAGTGAAGCTCCCATTTCAAATTTGTAACCGAGTTCAGAAAGAGTCATTTCCAGGGCTGATAGGGCTGTAATTACATCAAAACCACCCATATATCCTAGGTGAGCAATTCTGAAAATTTTTCCTTTATAAGGGTCTTGCCCTCCAGCTATATAAGCCATATATTTCCCCTGCATTTTCTTTACAAGTTGAATACCATCAATTCCTTCTGGAACTTTTACTGCTGTAACTATATTTCCAGGAATTTTAGATAACAATTCCAGTCCTATTGCTTTCACTCCAGCTCTTGTTGCTTCTCCAAGTATACGATGATGCTCAATTAATCCTTCCAGAGTTACGGATTTAATTATATCAAGAGCTTTCTTTTGCTGAATGATTAAAGAAACTGCTGGTGTAAAGGGTGTAGTATCTTTTCCGAGGCTTTTTCTGTATTTTTTTGCATCAAAATAGAATTTAGGTAAAGTGGATTTCTCAACCAAATTCCAAGCCTTTTCGCTGAAAGCAATATAGGCAAGACCAGGGGGAATCATAAAAGATTTTTGAGACCCAGCTACCATAACATCTACCTTCCATTCATCCATTGGACAAGGCGTCGCTCCAATTCCTGATATTCCATCCACCACTAAAACAGCATCAGTTTTAGATACAACCTCTCCATAGCCCTTTATATCATA
>CAZWBN010000073.1:0-8902 GCA_964632095.1 uncultured Clostridia bacterium
TAAGAAAGGCTATTGAAATGGAGCCTCATCCTGATTTAATCCCTGAAGCAAAAGAATATAAGAAGCAAGCAGAGGAAAAGCTTAGAGAGCTTGAGAAGTGATTTTAAAAGGAGCATATAGATAGAATAGGAAGTAAAAAATAAGAGGTAAAATAGAGACAGCTAAGGGGGTTGAACAGGAATTCGGGCTATGATATATAAAAAACAAACACAAGAATCAGGAGAAAAAAGTGAAAACTTCAAGAAGAGAATTTCTCAAAATAACTGCCTTTTTTATTCCTGCGATATTACCCTTTTTAAATTTTTTTAATGGATGTAAATCAAAAGGTAGAGTTTATAATATTTCTGGTAAAGAAGCCCCAGAATTTGAGCCCTCCTATTTAAAACTTCACAAAAGTGGTGAGCTTAAAGAAAGAGGGAAAAAGCTATGGGAAATAATGAGAAAGTGCAGGTTGTGCCCGAGACAATGTGGAGCTAATAGACTGGAAGGCGGAAGAGGTTTTTGTGGCTCCACATCCCAATTAATGGTATCTGCTTATCATCCACATTTTGGAGAGGAGAGACCTCTTGTGGGAAGAAATGGTTCAGGTACAATATTCTTTACCAATTGCAATCTTCGTTGCGTTTTTTGCATAAATTGGGAGATAAGTCAGGAGGGAAAAGGTTCACCTGTAAAGATTGGACAATTGGCTCGAATGATGTTAAATCTTCAAAGAATGGGCTGTCATAATATCAATGTGGTCACTCCTACTCATTACTCTCCTCATATAGTTCTGGCACTTGACATAGCAGCAAAAAAAGGATTGAAGATTCCATTAGTATACAATACTTCAGGTTGGGAAAGGGTTGAAATTCTGAAACTTTTAGATGGAATTGTTGATATATATTTACCTGATTTTAAATATTCTGACGGAAAAATGGCTTCAAAATATTCTTCAGGAGCATATTCCTATCCAGAAGTAACAAAAAAAGCAATTTTAGAGATGCACAGACAGGTGGGAGTGGCAAAGCCTGATAAAGATGGGTTGATGAGAAGAGGACTTATGATCCGGCATCTGGTAATGCCAAATAATGTGAGTGGAACGAGAGAGGTTCTTAAATGGATTGCGGATAATCTTCCAAAGGACACATATGTCAATATAATGTCTCAGTACAGACCTGCTTATAAGGCATTTAATTATCCTGAAATTTCAAGGAGAATAACTCGAAAGGAATATAGTGATGCTATAAGGTGGGCAAGAGAGTTTGGGCTTACCAATCTGGACATTCAGGGGTATCACTTTATATTTTAAGAATAATAAATCCTCAGAATTTGAATTATTCCATTGGAAATGCTAAAATAATTGTGCTTTCTTTTGAAATGAGAACAATTCTTTTTACTGGAAAAGGAGGAGTGGGTAAAACGACAATTTCTGCAGCTACCGGTATATTAGCATCCCAATATGGACATCGCACAATAATAATCTCTGCAGATGCAGCTCATAGCCTTTCGGATGTACTGAAAATTGAGCTTTCTGATTCTCCCCGGAAAATAGCGGAACATTTATACGCACAGGAAATTGATGTTCAGAAAGAAATCGAAAAGAATTGGGGAATTATTCAGGAATATTTAACCAAGTTTTTTAGTTCCCAAGGAATGGATAATATTGAAGCTGATGAAATGAGCGTTTTTCCAGGGCTGGAGGAACTTTTTAGCCTAATGCAAATAAAAAAATATCATGATAGTAAGGAATTTGATTTAATAATTGTAGATTGTGCGCCCACGGGTGATACACTTCGTCTTCTTAGTGCTCCTGAGATTACAAATTGGTATTTAAAACATATCTTTCCAATTCAAAGAACTGCTACAAAAGCTATAAGACCTGTGGCAAATCGTGTTCTTCCTTTCCCGTTTCCTTCGGACGATGTTTTCGAATCAATTAACACAATAATATCACAGATTCAGGGATTGAGTGATATTCTGAGAGATTCAGGGAATTCGACAATCAGACTTATTGTAAATCCTGAGAAAATGGTTATAAAAGAAGCTCAGAGAGCTTTTACTTATTTTAATTTATTTAATTATTCAGTTGACTTAATAATTGTAAATAAAAAAATACCTGAGGCTGTAAAAGACCCGTTTTTCAAGCAATGGAAAATCATTCAGTCAGAGCATGAAAAGACTATCTTTGAGCGTTTTTCTCCGGTACCAGTAAGAGAAATAAATCTTTTTAAGGAAGAAGTTGTAGGAATTAAAAAACTGGAGAAAGTGGGAAAAATTTTATATAAAAATGAAGACCCTGCAAGTATTTTTTATTCTGAAAAACCATTTAAAATCGAAAAAAATGGAAATAATTATACCTTTTCTATTAATTTGCCTTTTGTAAAGAAAGAGGAAATTGACCTTTATCAAAAAGGAGAGGAATTAATAATAAAAGCTGGAAAATACAAAAGAAATATTCTTCTTCCCCGTGTTTTAATAAATTTAAAAATTAAGGAGGCAAAATTTAAAAATCATATTTTATCAATTCTTTTTGGAAGGAGGTGAGAAAAATGGCTGAGAAAACCGGGAAAGAAATAAAGATTGTTATTCCCGAGGATATAATTTCTCTCTTTATTCCTGAAGAAACCATTCAGCATGGTTTAATGGCTAAAAAGGAAATTCTTCTGGCTCTTCGTGCGTTAATAGATACGAGGATTCAGGCTATTGAGAAAAAACTGGAGAAAAAACCAGAAAAAAAGAAGAAAATTAATATTTCATAGGAGTAAAAATGTTAAAGACTTTTGAGGAGATAAGGGAGTATGCTTTAAGTTTTGGGAAAAAGCGAGTTGCAATTCCAATGGCAGAAGATGAAACTTCCCTTAAAACAGCAGTATTTGCGCTGGAAAGAGGGTTAGCCGAGTCAGTTTTGATTGGAAATGGAGAGAAAATAAAAGAAATATTAAACAGAATGGGTCAATCTCCACAAGATTTTGAAATCATTGGGGCTCAAACTCCGGAAGAAGCATCTTTTAAGGCTGTATCCTTGGCAAGAGAAGGGAAGGTGGATATTATTCTTAAAGGATATATGCACACTCATGTTTTGCTTAAAGCAATTCTTGATTCAAAGAATGGTCTGAGGACAGGAAGATTGTTGAGTGATGTTCTAATCGCAGAAAATCCAGCTTTAGATTACAAGGGAATTGTTGGTATGAGTGATGGAGGGATAAACATTTTGCCAAATTTAGAGCAAAAAAAGCAAATAATCGAGAATGCTGTTAAAGTTTTTCACCTTCTTGGCTATTCAAAGCCTAAAGTAGCTTTGCTTGCAGCGGTTGAAGTTGTAAATGAAGCGATGCCAGCAACGGTTGAGGCTGCAGAACTGACAAGGATGAACAGGGAAGGGGAGATAAAAGATTGTGTTGTTCATGGTCCATTAGCTCTTGACCTTGCAGTTTCCAGAGAGGCTGCAAAAAAGAAGAAAATAAAATCAGAGGTTGCAGGGGAAGCAGATATTTTAATTGTTCCTAATATTGAAGCAGGGAATATTCTTGGAAAGGCGTTTACATATTATGCTCATGCAAAAGTCGGGCATGTAATTATAGGAGCTAAAATTCCAATTCTTATCCCTTCCCGTAATGAAAGTGAAAACGATAAACTTAATTCTATTGCTATGAGTATAATTGTTACACACCATAAAAACCATATGTAGGGGAGAAAAATGGAGTTTTATATATTAACGATTAATCCAGGGTCCACTTCAACAAAGATTGGTTTATTTATGAACGACAAAAAAGTATTTTCTGAAACTATCAGACATTCTGAAGAGGAAATTAGTAGATTTTCAAAAATTATTGAACAGAAAGAATACAGGAAAAATGCAGTTCTATTGTGTTTGGAAAAGCACGGTTTTGAGTTGAATAAATTGTCTGCAGTTGTAGGGAGGGGGGGTCTTCTAAAACCGCTCCCAAGTGGAACTTATAAAGTCAATGAAAAGATGATTAAAGATTTGGAGGAGGCTAAAAGGGGAGAGCATGCTTCAAATTTAGGAGCTATAATTGCTCATTCAATCGCAAATTCTCTGAATATTCCATCTTTTATGGTTGACCCGGTAAGTGTAGATGAGTTTTGTCCACTGGCAAGATATTCTGGTTTGAAAGAACTTGAAAGAGAAAGTCTTTCCCATGCTTTAAATACAAAAGCGATTGCTAAAAGATACTGTAAGGAAAATGGAAAAGATTACAGTAAAATCAATTTAATTGTTGCACATTTAGGCAGTGGAATTTCTGTTTCCGCTCATTTAAATGGAAAAATGATAGATGTGACAAATTCTCGAGAAGAGGGTGCTTTCTCTACTGAAAGGGCAGGAAGTGTACCCTGTGTAAAATTAGCAAAATTATGTTTTTCTTCGAATTTTGAATACAGAGATATTGAACGCATGTTATTTAGGGAAGGAGGTTTATATTCCTATCTTGGAACAAAAGATTTACCAAAAATAATGGATATGATTAAGAATGGAAATGAGTTTGCAAAAGAAGTGATAGATGCCATGATTTATCAGATTGCAAAGGAAATAGGTGCAATGGCAACTGTTTTAAGAGGAGATGTAGAGGCTGTCCTTATAATAGGAGGAATGGCACATGAATCTTATGTAGTAGATGAACTGAAGAAAAGAGTTTCTTTTATTGCTCCAATATATGTTTATCCTGGAGAGGACGAGCTTCTTGCCCTTGCTGAAGGAGCTTTTAGAGTGCTTTGTGGAGAGGAAGAAGTAAAAGAATATAAATAAAATGTTGACAGTAATTTAAAAAATAAGGTAATTTAGTAATTGGATTTCCAAGAGAAGGAAAATGAGTAATTTGTCACATGAAACTCCTCGTTTTTTGAATAAAAGAGTAAGAGTCTGGTTTCTTGAATTTATAAATCCTTTGGCAGATTTACTTGCAAAATATAAAGTTAATCCCAATTTAATTACAATAACCGGAGTTTTATTTGGTTTAGGAGCAGGTATTTTAATATATTTTAATCATCTTTTCTGGGGAGGAATAGTTCTTTTAATTTGTGGAGCTATAGACACTCTTGATGGAAAAGTTGCTTCAAAGCTAAATAAAAAAAGTTTATTTGGTGCTATCTTTGATTCAGCTCTTGACCGATATTCAGAGTTTTTTGTATACTTAGGATTAACAGGGTATTTTTGGGCGAGCTGGATAATATGGCTTATTTTGTTTGCGTTAATTGGCTCAGTGATGGTGAGTTACACGAGGGCAAGAGCAGAAGGGTTGGGGATTTCTTGCACCACGGGTATAATGCAAAGAGCAGAGAGACTGTTGCTCTTAGCCCTTGGTTGTATTCTTAATGTTATAATCAATTACAAAAATATTGTTCTGATTTCTGTTCTCATTCTTATTGCTGTCTTTTCCAATGTCACTGCTTTTCAAAGAATAATTTATGTGAGAAAAAAAGAAATCCAATTGAAAGGAGGTAAAAATGGGTAAAATAAGAGTAGCTATTATAGGAGTAGGTAATTGCGCCTCTGCTTTAGTTCAAGGAGTTCATTTTTATAAAAATGCAAAAGAAGATGAATTTATACCTGGAGTTATGCATGTAAATCTTGGAGGTTACCACATTGGTGACATAGAATTTTCAGCAGCTTTTGATATTGATAAGAATAAAGTAGGTAAGGATCTTGGAGAAGCAATTTTCATTAAACCGAACTGTACTACTAAATTTTGTGATGTCCCAAAATTAGGTGTTAAAGTCCATCGTGGAATGACTCACGATGGATTGGGCAAATATTTATCCCAAATAATTGAAAAAGCACCTGGTCCAACAGCTGATATTGTAAGTATTTTAAAAGAGACCAAGACCGATGTAGTGGTGAATTTTTTACCTGTAGGAAGTGAAGAAGCTACGAAATGGTATGTTGAGCAGGTCTTAGAAGCTGGTTGTGCTTTTGTGAATTGTATTCCAGTATTTATTGCAAGTGAGGAATATTGGAGAAAAAGATTTGAACAGAAAGGATTGCCAATAATTGGAGATGATATTAAATCCCAAGTTGGAGCAACAATTCTTCATCGAACTCTTGTAAATTTATATTTAGATAGGGGAATGCCCATTTTAAGAACTTATCAGTTAAATACAGGAGGTAATACAGATTTCTTAAATATGCTTGAGAGAGAAAGATTAGCTTCAAAAAAGATTTCAAAGACAAATGCTGTGGTGTCTCAGATAAAAGCGAGAGGTCTTAATATTGAGCCAGAGGATGTTTATGTAGGTCCAAGTGATTATGTCCCATGGCAGAAGGATAATAAAATATGTTTCATAAGAATAGAAAGTTTACACTTTGGAAATGTTCCTACATATCTCGATGTTCGTCTTTCAGTTGAAGATTCACCTAATTCAGCAGGAGTTGTAATTGATGCTATTAGATGCTGTAAATTAGCTCTTGATAATGGTCTTAAAGGGGCTATTATTGGACCCTCCGCTTATTTTATGAAAACCCCTCCTAAGCAATTTACTGATTCAGAAGCTAAAGCTCTCACAGAAGAATTTATAGCTAAATATGGAAAGAAAAAAACAGAGTCTGATACAAAAAAATAAAAAATTTTTAAATTTTAATGTTTAAAAAATTTCTTTTATTTTTAAGTTTTTACATCATCGTAATAAGTTTACTTTTCAGCATAGAAACCGGAGAAATAATTGGAAAAGTAGTTGACGAAGAGAATTCCCCTTTACCAGGTGTTACGATAATAATTAAAGGTCCCAATCTTTTAAAAGAAAGGGTTACATATTCTTTGAAAGATGGAACTTTCAGATTTCCTCTTTTACCCACGGGAATCTATACTCTTACTTATGAATTGTCAGGCTTTGTAACAGTTGTTCAGAAGAAAGTTGTTGTGCGACTTGGCATGACTACTCATTTATCAGTTAAAATGAAGGTTGCAAAAGTTGAAGAAAAAATAACGGTGACTGCGACTCCTCCGCTCATAGATAAAGCTTCATCTGACACAAGTTATCGACTGAGTGCTGAAGATTTAGAAGTTATTCCTACCTTAGCCCGCAGTGTAGCTGATATTGTAAAGTTTACACCTGGAGTAACAGGTGTCAGGGCGAGTACTCGTAGAGGAACTCCAGGAAACGGATTACCGGTTTTTCGAGGAGAAGGAGAGGAAGGGAATAACTGGCTGATAGACGGATTATCAGTTAGAGGTGTAAGACTTAATAGTCCTGGAATGAGGTTGAATTATGATGCTATTGAAGAAATTCAGATAATTTCAGACCCCTTTACTCCAGATTTTGGCTCTACTTTCGGAGGGATAATAAATGTAGTTACAAAGAGTGGAGGGAATGAGTTTCACGGAGAAACAGGAATTATATTCAGGGATAAAAATTTACAGGCAGAAAAAGAGGAGCAATTGTCAATTTCAACAGAACCGGAGTATTTTTCTCGCTATCACTGGTATTTTAATGTCGGTGGACCGATAATTCGGGATAAGGTATGGTTTTTCCTTTCAAATAATTTTTACTTAAATTATGATTCGACTCGAGACAACTATCTGAGTTATTTATTCATTCCAAAGGGTGAAAAGACATATGCAACTGACAATATATTCGGGAAATTATCATTTGCTTTAAATCCAAATCATTCCTTTTTTCTTACCTGTGCATTTGATAAGTTTATAAAACAGAAAGGGGGAATCGGTCTCCCTGAAATGTATGAGAGGAAAGAATATAAAGACTATTTTTACAGGTTGAATTATAAAGGAATACTTTCCCAAAATACCTTTATAGAGGCAGCAATTGGTCAGGTAAGGAGAAGTTCTCTAATTAGACCCGATGATAAAGATTTGGGTCCAGCTATGTATTTTATTGAAGATTTAGCTCAGAATGTGCATAATTCCTTGGGTGAGGTCAAAGACGGAGAGGAAAGAATAGATTTTACTTTTAGAATAACCCATTATCTTGAAACAGAGAAATCAGGAGATCATGAGATAGGTGCAGGTTTTCAATTTTATAGAGCAAGTTCTGAGTTTAAAGTAAATTTTTCAGGTCAAGAGGAAGACCCTTTTCCCGGAAATGGGTTCGATAGCGGGACTAAATATCATTTTAATACATGGAAAGGAAACAGAGGAACTCCCACTCTTTTATGGGAATACGGACCTTTTAGTTTTGTAAATTCAATTCAGGGAATCGGTGTGTATTTTAGAGATAAAATTACCTGGAATCGATTTAATTTAATGCTCGGTTTTAGAAGTGCCACTCAGACCAATTATGATGATCGGGGAAATGTGTTGTGGAAATGGGGATTAAGCGATTTCTTTTCGCCTCGTGTTTCCCTCTCAATTGATTTAACTGCAGATGGAAGGAATGTATTGAAAATTGGATGGGGTAAATTTTCAGATATAACCACAACAATGCATTTAGGATTTTTTAATCCTCAGGCTCCTCTTCAATTCAGAAGGTATAAGTGGATCGGTCCTTCAAATCCTGATGAAAGTCAATTGCATGACCCGACGAACTGGCTATTTCTTAATGAAGAAAAGAGAGGTCAGTATAAAATAGCATCTCATATAAAACCAAATTTTGTTACAAGGTATTTAATCGAATTTGATAAATTAATTGGCACAAACTGGGCTTTAAAAATGAGATATGTTAATTCCCGTGCAAGGAATCTTCTTGAGCTTCTTGGAGTATTTACAATTGAACCGCCTTATTATAATTTTATTTTTGACAATTTTGAATTAAAAAGAAGGGATTACTCAGGTTTTGAAATTGAAATAAATGGAAGGATTAAAGATAAATTTTTAGTGAATGCTTCCTATTGTTATTCCTCAGCGAAAGGGACTAATCCCGGTCAGGTGGAAACCGGTTCATGGAGTCAGGAAGAAGGTAGCACTTATTATATTGGACTTTTCGGGAATCATATAAAGGTTCCTGATATTCC
>CAZWBN010000074.1:0-8863 GCA_964632095.1 uncultured Clostridia bacterium
GGATATGAGAAAACCAATATGGAGGAAATTGCGGAAAAGGCTGAGCTTTCAAAGGGTATTCTTTACTATTATTTTGAATCAAAGGAAAAGCTTTTCGAAGAACTTGTTCTCTCTGAAGTCTTAAAATATTATAGAAGTGCTTATGAGGCAATAAAAGAAAAGAAAAATTATAAAGAAATCTTCTCCGCTTTACTCGATTTTCATATTTCTTATTTTTCAAAAAGAAAAGAAATACTCAGCTTAATTTTTCCTTTTGGAAAAAGCTCACCTGTTTTCATTAACAGTGAATTAAAGGAGAAAATCGGAGAGGCGAGAAAGCCTATTGAAGAGCGTATAGAACAACTTATGGGAAGAAAAGGTGAATTAATCCTCGAGCTTTTTTGGAGTTATATAATCGGAATTTCCGTTAAAATGACTCAGAGAAAAGATATGAAAAAAATAAATGAAGAAGTGGAAGTTTTTAAACAAATGCTTCGGGGAGTATTGAAATGAGAAAAATTTTAAATTTAATTATTGAAAATCCATGGAAAACTCTTATTGTGCTCTTGCTCATTACCATATTTTTCACCTATCAGATGAAAAATCTGAAAATGAATCCGGATATTACTGAAGCACTTCCAAAATCCATTCCTGCAAAAAGACTTTACGACAAAATGAAGGAAATTTTTCCTTCAAAAGAAATGGCAATGGTGATTTATCAAGGTGATATTTTCTCAGTAAAAGGAGCAAAAGAAATTGCTGAACTTACATCAATTCTTGAAGATTTCCCTGAAGCCTATTCTGTTATGAGTCCAACAAATGTGAAAATAATTGAAGGAACCGAGGAAGGCATATTGGTTGAAGAGGCTTTAAGGGAGCTTCCTTCCTCTGGGGAAGATATAAAGAGATGGGAAAAAAGGCTTTCTCAGAATCCTGCTTTTTTGAAAAATCTAATTTCAGATGATAAGAAGTCAGCTTCGATAATTGTTTTTCTCAGAAAAAGTGCTGATGAGGATAAGTTCGCTGAAAAACTTCTCACTACACTGGACAAATTTTCAAAAAATCATGAGGGAAAGGTATTTGCTTCAGGTGAACCCGTTTTAAATTACTATATAAGCAAGGGAATAGCAAAGGATATGGGGATATTCTTTACTTCAGGAATTATACTAATTTTTCTTTTACTTCTTCTAATATTTACAAGTGCAAGGGGAGTATTTATTCCTCTCACAGTTGTAATAGTTAGTGTGATATGGACTCTTGGTCTTATGGCTCTTGTTGGAAGACCAATAAGCCATGCAACAGAAATGCTTCCAATTCTTATTATGGCAATAGGAATTGCAGATAGTATTCATCTTCTAACCCATTATTATCAGAGAGCTCCTTTTCATGATTCTTCCAGAGAGCTTGTCAAGGAAGTAATGTATGAACTTTACTCACCAGTAATTATGACATCTCTCACCACTATGGCTGGATTCATAGCACTTAATACAAGTAATATGGAATCCCTTGAAGAATTAGGTCTTTTCTCTGCATTTGGAGTTTTATCCGCTCTCATACTTTCTTTGACTTTTGTGCCAGCGGCTCTTTCCCTCCTTAAAATTAAATATGGGAAAAAATGGAGAGAAGAAAAAGGAAGGCTTCGCGGTCTTATGCTCAGTTATTCTAATTTTCTGGTAAAGAGAAAAAAGTTTGTTGCGATAGGGGTGTCAATTATTTTAATTCTTTCCATTTTCGCAGTCTCACAATTAAAAGTTGAGTCAAGTCCAATAAGCCAGTTTCCAAAGAATAATCCTGTAAGGAAAGCAGCAGAATTTGTAAATAAACATTTTGCAGGAACCACAACTTTTTATGTTCTTTTTGAGGGAGAAGAGGATGGGTATATAAAGAAACCAGAGGTCTTGAAAACAATGGATGAACTTGGACAATATGCTGAAAAACTTTCTGATGTTGGAGCTGCACAGTCCATTGCAGATTTTGTAAAGCTTATTAATAAAGCAGTCCATGATAATGACTCCTCTTATTACAGAATTCCAGAGAAAATAGAGGAGGAGAAAGTAGTTTATTTTGAAAACGGCAAGAAAATAGAAGAAAGATTTAAAGTAAAAGGAGAAAAACTAATCGCACAGCTTCTTCAGCTCTATGAGCTTTCATCATCTCCTGAAGATTTTGCCAATTTTGTTGATTTCAATTACAGAAATGCAAGGGTTGCAATTTTTGTAAAAACAGACAGGGATTCTCGTTTAAGAAAAATTGATAAAGCTCTTTCTGAATTTTTAAAGAAAAAAACAAATGGAATAAAAGCAGAAATAACAGGAATGGCAAAACTCATTTTGATTGTAAGAGAAATGGTTGTGAAAGGGCAATTTTTAAGTATAATCGCCTCTCTTATTTTAGTGTGGCTTCTTACTTCTTTGATGTTCCGTTCTCCAGTAATTGGAATTTTTAATGCTGTCCCATTATTTTTTGGAATATTTTTAAATTTTGCAACAATGGGAGCTCTTGGAATTCCTCTCGATATTCAAACCATGGTAACTTCAAGTCTGGCAATAGGAATCGGAGTAGATTATGCCATTCATTTTATACATAGATATATTCTTGAGCTTCGCTCAAAGAATTATGGAGAAAGTATTTCTCCTTCAATGGTAACTTCAGGAGTTGCAATAGTTTTTAACTCACTGGTTGTTGCTTCTGGATTCATGCTCCTTGTTCTCTCAATGTTTAAAGGAGTAAAAGCAATGGGCTTTCTCCTCGCTCTTACAATGATAACAACAGCTTTTGCTGCTCTGACAATTCTTCCCATTTATTTTGTAACTTTCAGACCAAAATCCCTTAAAAAGGCAGCAGAAAGGAGGAAAAAATGAGAAAATTAATAAATATCATTCTAATTATTTTATTTGCATTTTCCCTTTATGGAGAGGAGCTTACTGGGACAAAGATTATGGAGAAGGTTGTTAAAAAAACAGGCTGGAATGATATGGAAGGTGAAATAACCATGAAAATAACTGTGAGAGGAAGAACAAGAACACGGAAAATTAAAATGTATTCAAGAAAAAGAACAGAAGATGAGTCAGATATGGTCATGAAATTTCTCTATCCTCCAGATGTTGAGGGCACAGGATTCCTCCTTATCGAACATGTAAAAGGAGAGGATGAAAGATACCTTTATCTTCCAGCTTTAAGGAGAATAAAAAGAATAGCAGCAAGTGGTAAAGGAGGAGCATTTATGGGCTCTGATTTCAGCTATTATGATATTGGAAAACCAAAATTAAAAGACTGGAATTATAAGAATTTGGGCATCGTGGATTTCAACGGATTAAAATGTTACAAAGTGGAAGCATTGCCTGTTAATAAGCAAATTGAAAAGGATACCGGATACAGCAAGATAATTAACTGGGTTGATCCTGAAAAATGGAGTATTATTCATGCTGAATATTATGATAGAACAGGAGAACTCTGGAAAGTTCTTGAGGTAAAAGAAATAAAAAACATAAGCGGGGTATGGTTTCAAACCCATTTAATTATGAAAAATGTTCAGGCTGGGAGTAAAAGTGAAATGAAATTTGAAAATCTTGAAATAGATAAAGGACTTTCACCAAATCTATTTACAAAGAGGTATTTGATGCAATGAGAGGAATAAGAATTTTAATTATTCTCTTAGTTTTAACTCTCCCCTGCTCTTTATTTTCAGTAGATTTTCACGGATATCTAAAGTTTTTTGCTCATCCAAAGCTAACATCTCCCTATAATTTTGACAGATATGGAACAAGATTTCAGCTCACTTTAAGGGAAAAGAGGGAAAACATCAGCTTTTTTGCATCATTTAATTTCGACCTTGATGAAAGAAATATCAGTCAATTTTCATATAAGGATAGGTCCTCTGGATTGAAAATTTATCCTGTGGAGGCTTATATTACAATTCGTTTTCCGAGTATAGATTTTAAACTTGGAAAACAGTTTGTTTTCTGGGGAAGAACTGACTGGATAAATCCAACAGACAATATCACCCCATGGGATTATACGAATATAACAGCAGAAATTGAAGATTACAGGATTGCAGTAAATGCTGTGAAGATAAACTGGTATTTTGGTAGCTCAAATATTGAATTTGTTTTTGTCCCGTATTTTACACCAAATGAAACAGGGATGGATATTCCCGATGCGAAGACTTTTCTACCTGAACAGAAACCGGAAAACTGGCAGGAAGGAATGAGATTTTCCTCAGGTATAGGAGGAATTAATTTTTCACTCTCCTACTGGAGAGGATTCGACTTATTTCCTGCAGTTATACCTGAAAAAAGGAGGATGAAAGTAGAATATCAAAGACAGCAGGTCTTTGGTTTTGATTTTGATTATGCAATTGGAAGATTTGTTTTTAAAGGAGAGGGAGCATATTTCCTGACAGAGGACAGAGAAGGATACAATCCATTTATAAAGAATCCTCATTTACAATATGTGCTCGGCATGGACTACAATTTAACAGAAAATTTATCTTTAAATTTTCAATTTATTGAAACCAGAGTTCTTAAATGGAGAGAAGGCTTTATGAGTCCAGCAGAAGAGAAAATAAGAGATTCGGCTTCCCTGCGTCTTGCCTATAAAAAGGAAGCCTTCTATAGCCTCCAGCTTATTGCAGTTTATAATTTTAAAGATGATGATTACTTTGTTCTTCCAGTGTTTACCTATGAAATATGGGATGGAATAAAACTCTATATCGGAGCTTCAATTTTTAGAGGACCTGAGGATAGTGTTTTTGGCAGAAATAAAGAACTCTCAAAAGCCTTTATTGAAATTAAATATTTCTTTTAGAATTGTTTTTTATACAATCTGGGTTCTATCCAGTCTGCATGGTCCCAATCCTTTCCATCTCCCCCATCTTCAACTTTAAGATAGAGAGTTTTTACCCCGGTAATATCAATTTCAATCTTTTTCGGAGAATCTTTTTTCCTCATTAAACCACTTTCCCAGAGGAGCTTTTTATCGCCATAAACCTTAAACTCTACACTCCCTTTATCCTTCCATGTATGACTATCTATTCCTACTATGGCTGTAAATTTCTTATACAATCCATTGATTTCATAAATAATCTCAGATGGAGCATGAGTTCCTATTCCTCTTCTGTAAACAGTATTACCGATTTTAAGGGAAAAACCAGATACAGCTTTATTAATTCGTGGAGTTTTCCAGCCAGCAGTCATGGATAGAGGTTCAATTTCGGATAAATATATTTCCTCCGGCAATAGGCTTTTCAATTTAAATTTAATTTCAGTTGGTTTTTTGCTTTTTATCCCATCGAACCAGACTCCATAGACCTTAACTTCATATTCTTTCTCAGGGTCAAGTCCGTGAATCTCAAATTGATTGGTTGGTGTGTAGCCAAGGAGTTCATCATTGAGATAAACCATGTATCCTGCATTTAAAGCATAAAGAGGTGTCCAATAAACCCTTACTCCATTAAAATTTGTGAATTCCACATCAATTCCTCTTGGAGAATTAACAGGATAAGTATAAATTTCAGCAGGTTCAAAATAAACCTCCCAGATTACCTCTTCATTTCTCGGACTTGAAAAACACACCCTTGCCCAGCCTTGATAATTAAAAAATTTCACTTTTTTCCCGTTGACCTTTGCCTCTTTAATTTTATAGTTTCTATTTCTCGGAAAAACAAAACGAATCTCATATGGGTCATTTTTAACAAGAATGCTTCTGCCCTTATATAACATTTTCTCATTGTCAAAACTTATCTCCTTTAAATCCACCCAGCCCTGAGTTATATGCCTGCTTGTTGAAATGAGTTGAGGTCTATTCTCTGCTTTTAACAGAGTAAGAACTTTACAGCTTGCAGGAGAAAGAACCAGATATATCCCTTTTTCCCAGCATCCAAGATATTCCTTGTTCCAGAAATCAAAAACATGAATTAAGCTATTTTCAGGCAATCCAAGGTCACTCCATTTAAGATAAATCCCCTCTGTTTTCTCTTCATCAAAATTAAACAGACCAACAACATCGTATTCTCTTCCAAGATGATTTATTTTTAAATCCCATATTTTTTTATATCTATCCGAAGGAAATAAATCCAGAGGTCTGATATCTACTGCGGGAAACACCCTTTTTAAAATTTCCACTCTTTCTTCTGGAAGATCATAAAGTCTATCACTCGCCATTAAAGCCTGTCCTGTTAATCCCTGAAGAGTTGCCCATGCTCTTGCCATATCTAAGGTGAGTGGATAACGAACAAGCATCACATCTGGGTCGCAATACCAGGCAACATTATGCAGAAAATAATATTTCATTGTTGCATCCAGCGCGACCAGAAAGCCATCCCAGCTTGCTCTTACATCCCCTCCTGTTCTTGAGCCATTCATTATTCCAACTCCAAGGAGTGGAATTCCCCAGCATCCTAAAAGATAACGATTCGGCCCTATGGTATTTCTTATTGTCAATAAGGTTTTTCGATAGAGCTCTTCTGGGTCGCCGGGATTTTCCATAAATGCTTTTTTTGTCTTATATTCATTTATAACAATTGGCTGACCATCGATCTTAAAATATTCATAGCCCCACTTCAAAGCTAAAGTGGTAAACAATTTTTCCAGGTATCTAATTGCTTCTTTTTTAGAGGGGTCCAATAGATATTCTCCTTCCCAGGTGGAAGAAGCAGATTTCCCATCTTTGGTAAGCATAAATGCACCTGATTCCTTTACAACTTTTTCATTACTCTGTCCATGAGGCGCAAGCCAAATACCTGGTTTAAGTCCCAAGCTCTTTATCACTTTAGCCAGACCATCCATTCCTCCTGGAAATCTTTTATCTATGGTAGTCCAGTCCCTATTATCTCCAAGCCCGTGCCCTTTCCCCTGCCAGCCATCGTCAATCTGACAGTATACAGCCCCATAGTCCTTTAAATTCTCTGAAAGCCATTTAGCATTTTTTATAACTTCATCTTCGTTTATTTCCTGATAGTAATAATACCAGGAACACCAGCCTGAAGGAGGAAGAGGAAATGCTGATTTATTAATTGGTTTAAAATATTTGATTCCAAGAATATTTTTGAAATAATTTTTTATTTCTTTACCATCTTTAAGAACTACTCTGTCCTCTACAGGGTAGAATATTCCATCAGCCAGTGGAGTATTAACCTTTCCAAGTGTCATTATAAATAAATCTTTGTTCCCTCCATCCTTTATTCTACAGGGAATAGGATAGGGCCATTTGCCTTCAGTTTTTTCTGCAAATAGACATGCACTCGAAAAAAGCAAAAACAATAAAAAAGTGATAACTCCCCTTTTAAAATAAATTTTCATTTTACCCCCTTAATTAAAATTTTTACCAATTTTTATATTCAATAAGTGGTAACTTCTGCTTTTCAGTTACACGATAAATTGGGAAAATATCTCCCACAGAAGGAACCAGATTAAATTTCCAGTACCGAATCAGACCATATTGAGACTGAGGCTCAAGAAAAATTGCAGCTAAATAACCTGCAAATTGAGCTGTTGATACATAAAAAGAGCCTTTCTTCACGATTACAGTTTGATGCAAAGTTTCAACCTCAATCTTTTGAGGTGGTAAATAATCATATTTTGCAGGCACAATCTCAGTTATTTTATAGGCTTCGATTTTAACAGAACAGTCTTTTGTAAAAGTTTTCACCTTTAAACCATGTTTGGTTAAAACATCAGCAATTTCCCATTTTTCAGGAGGGATAATATATCCCAGCGGGCTGATAACAGTAAGGGTAGGCTCAACAAGAGGAAACCAGTTTTCAACAACCTCTGTGACCACTTTATATTGGGAGGGATAGGGATAAGGCATTAAGTCTGCCCGAGTCACTGGCTCTCCTGTTTTTTTGTCTTTATTCAGAATTCCAATTATTCTTTCTCCAATTCTTTCAAATTTTTTTATTTTCAAAACTGGCTGATTAGGGTCCCTCGCATATTTCATTCTTAGATGAACCTTATTTTCAGGAGAATAATTCTGAGTTTTTTTTGGCCATTCCTCGCGACAGCTTCGAACAAGTTGAATTATATCTTTTCCTTTTTCTGATACTACTTTTATAAGCTCTGTCATACCATGATACTGATAAAGGGTTCTTTCCATTAAAGATTCAATATCATGTTTTGATGAAATCTCTTGTATAAATGAAAGAGTATTATAAATACCAAGTCCATTTCGACAATCATTAATATCAGTTGTGCTGTATCGCTTCATCATAGCCCTTCCCCTCAATTCTGATGCAGAATAGGTCACTCCAGCTGAAGAATCAATCCCCATTGGCTGAGTAATAAGATACTCATGAAAGGTAATTCCTTTTTTCTTAAGATTCTTCTCAATCTCAGTTAATATTACATTTCGGGCAAATTCCCTGATTTTGGGATGAATGTTTATATTGGAAATTGCTCCAATATTAACCATATAATAATCATAGCCTTTCTCATGAAGATCAAAGGTAACTTCTGGTTTCCATCTATGGAAAACGCGATGGATTGCTTCTACTTCAGGAGATTCAAGTTTGACATGGTCTCTATTTAAATCAAGATTCTGTTCGTTTCTCCTCTGATCTTTTAGATTTCCATAGGGATTGCATTGAGGAATAATCAATATGTTTATCTTTTTTAAGTATTTGTTCAATTTCCCTTGAATTATGTCTCGCATGAGCATGAGAACAGCCTCTTTTCCAGATTGTTCATTTCCATGCTCTGAAGCAGTAATGAGTAATGTAGGCTTAGTTCTATTTAATTTTTCAGGAGAACTTACTCCTTCTTCGGTCAGTATACATAAATATAGGTCATACTTTGGCTCGGTCAGAGTCTGTCCAATAATATTAATCTGTAATTGATTTGAAACCGAGCTTAACTGACTCAGAAAATATGTAATCTCGGGATACTGA
>CAZWBN010000075.1:0-1318 GCA_964632095.1 uncultured Clostridia bacterium
TATATTAAGAAAGAGGCAAGGATATTCAAAAAATTGGATTTTAATTCAAAAAATTGGATTTTTTCGATTTATTTTTTTGAATTTAAATTAATATTTTATTGATAAAAAATAAGTTAAATTTTTTAGAAAAATGGCACAAATTTTGCATAGAATTTAAATGAAAAAAATTTTAAATAGGAGGTGAGAGAGGAAAAAAGAGAAAATAAAAAATGGAGGGGAGTAAAATTACTCCAAGGGTAAAGGTTAAAATTTTCACTTAAAGGAGGTTTTAAGTGAAGAAATTTTCTTTTATTTTAATTTTTTCGTTAGTTTTATTCTGGGGTGTTGTTTTTGCACAGGAACAAACAGGTGAAATAATTGGAACAGTTACTGACCAAGAAGGTGTACCTTTGCCAGGAGTTACTGTGGAAGCAGATAGCCCTGCTTTAGTGGGAACAGCAACTGCTATAACTGATGAAATGGGAAGATTCCGCTTAGTTCAATTACCTCCAGGTGTTTATACTTTAAAATTCTCTCTTCCTGGTTTTACAACTGTGGAGAGAAAGGATATTGAGGTTCGTTTGGGAAGAACTTTAAGGGTTGATGTTTCATTAAGACAGGCTACAATTGAAGAGACTATTACTGTTACTGGGGAAGCACCTCTCGTTGATGTTAAGAAAAGCGCTACAACTATGAATATTACTAAAGAGATGTTTACAAAGCTTCCTAAGGGAAGAAATTTCACTTCAGTAGTAACTTTGAGCGCAGGTGCTAATGATGAAACTGAATTAGATGGTCTTTCAATTGATGGAGCAAGTAGTTCAGAAAATATGTTCTTTGTTGATGGAGTAGATACCACTGATCTGCATACAGGTGACCCCGGACAAGGTGTAGTATTTGAATTTATAGATGAAGTTCAGGTAAAATCGAGTGGATATGAGGCAGAATATGGCGGTTCAATGGGAGGAGTTATTAATGTAGTTACAAGAAGCGGGGGTAATGAATATCATGGAGAATTAATTCTCTATTACAATGGAAGTGCTACTAACGGTAAACCCAGAAAAACCTTAAGGATTAATCCTTTGGATAATACAAAAGCAGAGTATATTACATATCCAGAAGATACATGGCATAGATATGAATTTGGATTTGGCTTGGGCGGTTATATCTTAAAAGATAAAGTTTGGTTCTTTGTAAGTGCTTTACCTACTTACTTAAGAACAGCAAGAGATGCCCATTTTATTTCTGACCCATCAAAAGATGCTACTTTTTATTGCGATGAATGGTGGTATAGGGCTTCAGCAAAATTAACAGCTCAAGTATTTCCTGGTTTAAGAGT
>CAZWBN010000075.1:1418-2744 GCA_964632095.1 uncultured Clostridia bacterium
CTTTGATTTAGCAGGTGAACATGTTTTTAAAGCTGGTTTTCAATTTGTTAGAATTGGTCATGATGTAAATGATGCTTATCCTTATGACTATTATCGTTTCTATTGGGGAGAGAATTATGAGTCTCCTAACTTAGGAACTGTTCCAACCACTTATGGTTATATAGAAGTTCGTGAGCCTTTTGGAACAGTTGCGAATATTCACAGTAATCGTTATGCAATTTTTGTTCAGGATAGCTGGACAATTGCAGAGAGATTTACTCTTAATTATGGAGTAAGGCTTGAGAAGGAGGATATACCTTCCTATAGTGATTTACCTGAATATCAGGAACCTCCAATCAAATTCGGTTTCACAGACAAGATAGCTCCTCGTATTGGATTTGCATATGATGTTTTTGGAGACGGTAATTTCAAAGTTTTTGGAAGTTTTGGTATTTACTATGATGTTATGAAACTGGCAATGGCTGAAGGTTCTTATGGTGGATTTAAATGGATTTCTCATTATTATGATATTGCTACTCTTGACTGGACAACTTTCCAAGAATCAACTCATCCTATGACCGGTGGTTTCAACGGAGGCACATATTTTGAATCTTTAAATTGGAGAATTCCATCTTTTGAAACAACTCAGCCTGATATGGAGCCCTATAGTAAAGTAGAGTATACATTAGGATTTCAGAAGAAATTGATGGAAGATGTTTCTTTTACTGCACGGTTTCTCCATAATCGCATTCTCTGGGCAATTGAAGATATTGGAATTCAAATGCCAGAAGGTGAAACCTATTTTAACGGTAATCCTGGTTCAGACTGGATAAATCAGAAATATAAGGAAGCACAGGATGCGGGCTTAATGCCTCCAGGAGTAAAATGCCCTCGTGCAAAGAGAAAATACTATTCACTTGACCTTGGAATTGATAAAAGATTCTCTAATAACTGGATGGCAGGATTTCATTATACTTGGAGCTATTTATGGGGTAATTTCTCCGGATTGGCAAGTTCGGATGAGCATGGTAGAAAAGACCCTAATGTGGAAAGATATTTTGATATGTGGTTCTTGCATTACACTCAAAATTACCCAGAAGAATCGACTGGTAAACTACCCACGGATCGTCCTCATCAGTTCAAATTATATGGGGCTTATTCTTTTGATTTTGGTCTAACAGTTGGAATAAATGCATTTGCTATGTCAGGAACTCCAATTAGCAGAGAATTTGAACTAAATAATCAACAGGGATATTATCCACTCGGGCGCTTCACTGATGGAAGAACTCCATTTCTGTGGAGAGTAGACCTTTACGCAGAATATAATTGGAAGATCAGTGATAAATA
>CAZWBN010000075.1:2844-8789 GCA_964632095.1 uncultured Clostridia bacterium
GATATAAGTGAGGATATTTTTTACATTGGCAGATCTTTCTGTATCTGGCTCGAGTTCTAAAAATTTCTCAAAGTTTTCTTTAGCTTTGCTATAATCAGCTTTATTTAAATAAACGAGTCCTAATTTATAATAAGCATCACTCCAGTCAGATTTAATTTGGCATGCTAATTCGTAATATTTGATAGCTTCATCCAATTTCTGATGAGCGAAATAAATTTCTCCTACATTGTATGCTAAAATTTCATCCTTTGGATTTAATTCCAAAGATTTTTTAAAATAATTTTGTGCTGAATTTAAATCATCTTTTATTAAATAACATTCTCCAATTGCGGCTAAAGTTTTTGCTTTAGTTTTTATTCCTTCCTCCTTATCTATATTAATATTTTCGAGCACAATGTTATATTCCTCAAGAGCTTTCTCAAATTCCCCTAATTCTTTATAACAATTTCCAATATTAAAATGAATTTGATAAAATTCAGGATTTTTATCTAAAAATTCTTGGAAATATTTTATTGCTTCTTCATATTTCTTTTCCTCGAACAGGATACTTGCTTTGTCAAAAAGTTCTATTTCTTTTGCCCCTTTAATATCTGGTTTTTCAATCTTTTTAAGAGTAACCACAATTGTAGGATTTTTTTCAATCTGACTTACAAATATAACTTTCTGATACGGAATATAGCCCTCCGCAGATACCTCAAGTCTCCACTGTCCACTTCCCAATCCCATAATTGACCATTTCCCTTTTTTATCTGATTTTGTTTCCCTAATTATATTTTCATTTTGAAGGAAAATAAGAGTTATTTTAGCTGATTGGATAGGATTTCCCTCTTCATCGAGTACCTTTCCACTTATTCTTGCAATGCCTCTTCCAGCCTGCGAATATACCAGAAGATTTAAAAGAAAATAAATGCAAATTAGAAAAATAATAAAAAATAAAGATTTGAATTTATTCATTTTTCCTCTCCTTAAAGTTTAAATTTCACAGTTTTTTCAACTTTTTTCTCATCGGTTTGATTCATTAAGAATATTTTCATTTTATAAGTCCCTGAAGAAAGACTATCTGTTTTTACACCAATTAAATAGCTTTTACCAAGAGCTTTTTTGATTTCTTCTGGGCTCAAAGAAATGAAATATTTTTTTTCAAAAGTCCAGATTTTTTTTCCTGAATTTGAATAGATTATAAGCAAAAGCTTTAAAGTAGTTTCGAGGTTTGAGTCTTTTTCTACAAACCATATATTTTGATATGGAATCTTAATTTGAACATAAATTCGATTCTCTCTAAGTCTATCAATATTAAGTTTAAAATCTAAAATCACTTTACTTAATTTTACTTTTGGTTTCAGATCAAGTTGAGCCTTTAATAATTCTGCAACATATCGAGCACTTAAAGGATAAAGTTCGTAATCTCCCACATAAGAATAATCTATAAAAACTATAGGGTAAGGTCCATAATACCAGATTTCCATGGGTCGTCCATAGAATGTATATCCAGTGGGATATTTCTCTCTATGTTCAGGAGGACCTAATAAAATGTAAATTCTTCCTCTATCCTGAAGCCAGCCAGGTGTTCCACCTTCTTTAAAGAGTTTATTAGCTTCTTCTATCCTGCGAAAATATTCTTTTTTAAATTCATTTTCCTCTGTGAAAGGGTCAGGGTCTCTTTTTTCCCAGAACTCTTTAATAAAAGCTTTTCTTTCAGAGGGGGGTAAATTCAGGAAAATTTCTTTTTCCTTTTTAGTGATTATATACCTTACTTTCGAAAGAAATTCCTTCTCATTAGGAGATAAATTTTTTTCTAATTTACTCCATCTACAAGATGCTATGATAAATAAACATAAAAAAATAAAAAATAGAGAAGAATATTTTTTCATTTTTTTCCTTTTATAGAGGCAATTAATTTCTGAATATGTTTTTGATTGGGTTCAAGCTGGAGAGATTTTTCCCACACTTTTATAGCTTCATCCCTTTTCCCCATTGCCAAATAGCAATGTCCTATTGAGTTCAAAACCTCTAAATTTGTTCCATAATAAGATAAATATTTTTCGTAATAATTAATTGCCTCCTCATATTGTTTTAATTTTTGACAGATTTGACCTAATGTTTTATAGAAATTTAGGTCTTTCTGTTTAGTTTTTGTAAAAGGAAAGAGTATCTTTTTTGCTTTTTCATATTCTTTAAATATAATCAAAATTCGGCATAAACCTTCCGCAAATTTTAAATTATTAGGTTTAAGCTTATAGGCTTTTTCAAGATAAAATTTAGCTTTTTCATACTTTTTCTGATTAAAATATTGCCCCCCAATTATGTAATAAATTAAAGGGCTATTTGATGGAGGAGATAATTCAGAATAAATAAATGGACGAGGAATATAGTCCACAGGAGAGACAGAAAAAAATGTCTGTTCAACAAGGATTTCTTTTTTTTCAGGTGAAAGGATACTGACTTTTAATTTATATCTTCCAGGAGGAAAATTTTCCAATGAAATTTCCTCTAAGAATTTGCCTTTTTGGGGATAAGATTTTATTTCTTTTTCAATTTTTAAAAATTCTTGTTTATCTTTAAAAAATTCAAATAAAACAATTCCCCTCTCAGTCAATTCTGGTGTGATATTTGGTATCTGAAAAAAAATAAAAAGTTTATCCTTCTTAGTGAAATCATTCCGAGGAGAAGGATAAATTTGAATATCTTCTATTTTAAAGGGTTTATTTTTGAAAGTTTGCGGAATTTTTTTAATATGATGAGCAAGAATTAAAGAAGTCATTTCTACAGGAGATTTAAAAGAAGGAACAATCAAATCCTTTTCAATAGAAGTAAATTCTTTCGAGACAGTATTTTTAACGAGAAGATTGAATTTATAATTTCCCTCTACAAGAGGAAACATGTCTTGAAAACAGAAAGGGAGATTTTGAATTTTTTTTCGTTGTTTTTCATCAAATTTAATATCAATATATTTAGTGAATTGATATATGGTTCTTCCTTTTAAATCTGATAATTTACCAGAAATTTCTAAAGTTGTGTAATATTTATTACTAAAAAAATTAACGGAAAGCCTTTTAGGCTCGATCAAGTAATGGACATAACATATGCCAGAGTTATCTCTGATTATGGTAACTAAGTTATCATTGTCAATGTAATTTGCAGTATATTCAACTTCAACAATATCTTTATATTTCAAAAGTTTCTCCGCATAGAGGTCTTTTATTGCTTTTTGTGGTTTTACTTCAATATTTGAAAGTAAAATTTCTGAAGCAATAGAGGGTGCAAGCGTGGGCATGGACTCTCCCGGAATGAGGCTTAAAGAGACTTTAGCTAATTGAGGTTGAATAGACTCAAGCTGACGATAAGCACTTAAATAATCAGCAGGGTCTCCTAAATAGTGCACTAATAAACTTTGTGGACCATCTTTTATTGGACTGTAAAGCTCATAATCTCCTGCTCCATATTTTTTAAAAAAGACCACATAAAAAGCATCAGGAAGTCCATATTTGCTCATTCCCTGATAAAACCAGACTATCGTTGGATAAATTTGAGTAAGATTTTCATATCTTTCTATAGATTTTGGCTCCCCAAGTATAATGTAGATTCTGCCCATATCCGTTTTCCATCCTGGAGTAGGTGTTCCTCTGCCAAACCATAAATTTGCGTAACGAATTCTTCGGTAATGTTCTTCTTTGAATTCATTTTCTGGAGTTCCTGGGGTTGGGTCCCTCTGCTTCCAGAATGCTTTAATAAAAAGCTCCCTTTCTCTATCTGTTTCCAATTGTAGAAATACCTCTTTCTCTTTTGGGGTGATTATGTAAACTACTTCCTCTTCGAGCCACTTTCTATATTTAAGAGGAAGTTCTTTAATGTTTTTCTTAGTTCTTGGATGTATGAAAAGCGAGGAACTTAGAAGTATTAATATTAAAATGAACATATCAATTTTTCTATTTTTCATTCTTTTTTTATTATACCACAAAATTATTTAAAAATTATTTTCTTAAGTTTTGCAGCAAGATTAGGGTCGAGTGAGGTGAGAATCTTATATTCTTCATTTGCACTTAACTGGTCTTTTAGTAAATAGTAAGTAATTGCAAGATTATAATGAGCTAAAGCAAAATCAGGTCTTAATTCAACTGCTTTCTGTAAAGGTTTCAGTGCTTTTTCATATTTTTTTAATTGTAGATAAGCAGAACCAAGATTATAGCAGGCATCAGCATTGTTTGGTTGTAACTCGAGAAATCTCTCAAAAACTTCAGCAGCGCTATCGAATTTTTTAAGTCTAAAGTAAACAAGACCACTGTTATAATAAGCTGATGCATTATTTGGGTCAAGCTCAATAGTTTTATTGAAAAATTCTAAAGCCTTTTCATTATTTCCGAGTTTGAAATGTTCTATTCCTACATAATAATAATATATAGCTTTGTCAGGGTACTTATTTACCAACTCCATTCCAATTTCAAGAGCCTTGTTGAAATCTCCCTTTTTATCGTAAACCCTAAAAATGCGATTATAATAAGTCTCTGCTTGGTCAGGTGTTAGATTTATTAATTTTTTATATATTTCAATTGCTTTTTCAGTTTCTCCGCACATATCATATGCATAAGCCAAATTGTAATTTGCTCTAATATCATTAGGAGTGCTTTTGATTACTTCTTCAAAGGCTGAAACAGCTTTGTCATATTGTTGGAGCTTTATATAAACCTCACCAAGTTTGCTATATGCGGTCCATGCAGGTCCTGGATTGATTTCAATAAATTTTTTATATGTCTCAGCTGCAGTTGTCAATTGTCCAATTTCCTCATAACATAGAGCAAGATTATAATAGGCATCTGGGAAATCCGGTTTGATTCTTACGCATTCAGTTAATGGAGGAATTGCTTCATTGAATCGATTCTGTTTCAAATAAACTTTTCCGACCCCAAAAAAGGCTCTATAATTATTTGGATTTATCTGACAAGCTTCTTTATAAGCATTTAAAGCTTTTTCATTATCTCCTATTTTGCTATATAGGAATCCTAACTGAAAAAAAGCATCGCTATTTTCTCGTTTAATATTTATTGATTGTTCAAAAGCTTGAACCGCTTCTGAAAATTTCTCTATTAAAAGATAAGCCAATCCCTTTAAATAAAAACCTTCGCTTGAAGTGAAGAAGTCATCTTTTGGAATTTTACTTAAGGTTTGAATTTTTTGGTTTTTCAAAAGTTCATTCGCATAGGTCGCAGGGATAATTAAGTTTGCTTTTTCTATTACATAAGTAGCTATACCCACTATTTCTCCATTGGAATTGAAAATTGGATTACCACTCATTTCTTCATAAACAGGTAAATTTGACTGGAAAATTTTTCTTTCATTTGATAACTCCCTAATGTTTGTTATCGCCCCTTCTGAAATTGTTTCCTCGTCCACTACAAATAGCACTTTATCTCCAACTCCAATATTAGTGCTTTTTGCTATCGAAGCAAAAGGCATTTTATCAGATGTTTTTAATTTTAAAATTGCTAAGTCAAATTCTCTATTAAAACCAAGAAAACCATCCACTTTGTATTTTTTTACTTTTACCCGTTTTTTCTTTGCTTTCTCAACTCGTGAATAGCTTGGATGAAAAACATTTACCCAGTCCACTCTTTTCAATTCCTCCCTTTCCACCAATTCCACTTGAGCTGATTTTGAATTTTGTAATAAATGGTAGTTTGTTAATACAAGTCCGTTTTCAGAAATGATAACTCCTTTTCCCCTGTGGCTTTCTTTGTTTTTTTGATTATAGAAGATTATATTAACAACTGCCTTACTGCTTTCCTTTATAACCTGTGGTATCTCCTGAGCAATTAAGAATACCCCATTAATTAAAAAAATAAGAATGATAAACAAAACAAATTTTTTGTAACTCATTTTTCTTTTCCCTCTAAATTTTTGCTAATTATTTAACATAAAAATAATTCCTTGTCAAAGATTTTGAATTACGG
>CAZWBN010000076.1:0-5257 GCA_964632095.1 uncultured Clostridia bacterium
TTATTGCCAAATCAAGTTATTCGTTTAGCTCAACTTGGACTTATAGATGAATTATTAAATTGTAAATCTATATGGATTTGTGCTTCCTGCTTTACTTGTAATGTCAGATGCCCAAGAGGAGTAAATATAGCAGAAGTAATGGAAGCTTTAAGATTAATTTTATTACGCCAAAATATTGATCATGTCAAACTTTCTGAATTAAGTGAGGAGAGGAAGTCTGAACTTCCTCCAATTGCATTAGTAAGTAATTTTAGAAAAAATACAGCTTAATAAAATGATGGAAAAAATTAATTCTTTTTTATTTTTTTGTCATAATTTTTATATAGTGAGGACTAATAATGAAAATACCTTATTATCCAGGATGTACTTTAAAGGCAAATGCGAAAAATTTTGAAGATTCTGCTTTAGCGAGCCTTAAAGAATTAGATGTGGAGCTTGATGAACTACCGCGATGGAATTGTTGCGGTACAGTTTATTCTTTATCTACTGATGATTTAATTCATCATGTAGCCCCCATCCGAAATCTCATTCGAGTGAAGGAACAAAATACCAATAAAGTAGTTACCCTTTGTGCAATGTGTTATAATACTCTTAAAAGGGCAAATTTAAGAGTGAAAAAGAATCCAGAAGACCTGGAGAAGATAAACAATTTGATGTATCTGGAGAAGATTAAATACGAAGGGGATGTAGAGGTTTTTCATCTTTTGGAAATCTTAAAAAATGAAATAGGATTTAATACTATAAGTAAAAAAGTGAAAAGACCTTTAAGAAATCTGAAAATAGCATGTTATTATGGATGTTTACTCGTGCGCCCAAAGGAAATAGGATTTGATGATGTAGAGAATCCTCTCATAATGGAAGATTTAATAACTTCTTTAGGTGGGGAACCAGTAGATTTTCCTTATAAAACAGAATGTTGTGGAGCTTATCAAACTGTAAATGAAGTATCCGTTGTAGCAAGTAGAGCTTATCAGATTTTAAATTCTGCGAGAGAAAAAGGTGCGGAGGTAATTGCGGTTAGTTGTCCTCTTTGTGCTTTTAATCTTGATCACCGGCAAAAAAATATAAAAGAGAAATATTTAGATTTTAAAAATATTCCTGTCTTATATTTCACCCAATTAATGGCTATAGCTCTCGGTTTAGACCAAAAAGTTTTAAATTTTAATCTCCATTATGTTAATCCTCAGCCTATTTTAAAGAAGAAAAAATTATTATAAGAGGAATATAAGATGCCATATTTTAAGAAATTAGAAATTCCTCAAGGTGAAATACATATAATTAAGGACAGATGCAAAGGATGCAGCTTTTGTGTTGAATATTGCCCTCGGGATGTACTGGAAATTTCTGATGAATTTAATAAGAAAGGTTATCATCCCCCTCGAGTTAAAAGCCCGGAGAGGTGCATTGGCTGTAGATTGTGTGAAATGATGTGCCCAGAATTTGCAATTTTTGTCACTATTAAAGAAGAGAAAAAACAAAAGGAGGTAAACAGCCTTGAAAGCAGACCCTAAAGGAGTTTTAACAGGAATCCATTATTTAGATGGTGATCATGCAATTGCAGAGGGAGCACTGGCAGGAGGTTGTAGATTTTTTGCAGGTTATCCAATTACTCCTTCCACTGAAGCGGCAGAAAGATTTGCGGAAAGAATTCCATTAGTTGGAGGAATTTTTGTACAAATGGAGGATGAGCTTGGTTCAATTGCTGCTGTAATAGGAGCTTCGTGGGCTGGAGTTAAAGCAATGACTGTTACCTCTGGTCCTGGTTTTTCCCTTATGATGGAAAATATTGGCTTGGCAGCAATGATGGAAGTTCCATGTGTAATAGCTAATGTCCAAAGAGGAGGTCCTTCCACAGGTTTACCCACATTACCTGGACAGGCAGATATGATGCAGGTTAGATGGGGTTCTCATGGGGATTATGAAATTATTGCCCTTTCTCCAAACTCTCCTCAGGAGTGTTTTGACCTTACAATAGAAGCTTTTAATCTTTCAGAGATATATAGAGTCCCTGTCTTTCTTATGACTGATGAGTGTGTAGGACATATGACAGAAAAAGTGGTTATACCCCCACCTGAAAAAATAGAAATAGTGGAAAGAAGATGGTATAAAGGTCCAAAGGATAAATATCTCCCTTATCTCCCTGATAAGGATCTGGTTCCTCCAATGGTTAAAGCTGGCGATGGATATCGTTTTCACACTACGGGTTTAACTCATGATGAAAGAGGATACCCTGTTATTAATGCAGAATGTCAGGAGAAAAATGTAAGAAGGCTAATTGATAAAATAAGAAAAAATGCAGATAAGATAATAAAGATTGAAGAAGACCAGACTGAAGACGCAGATGTGATTGTTGTAGCATATGGCATTACCTCAAGAGTGGCTTTAAAGGCAATTGCAGAGGCAAGAAAGGCAGGAATAAAAGTTGGAATGTTAAGACTTATTACTGTATGGCCCTTTCCTGAGAAGAGAATAAAAGAACTTGCAAAAAAGGTAAAAGCTTTTGTAGTGCCTGAAATAAATTATGGTCAAATTGTTCTTGAAGTGGAGAGATGCGCATGTGGTCAGGCAGAATCAATTCTTGTCCCTCACGGTGGGGGAAGTGTTCATGACCCTGAGACTATATTTGAGGCCATTAAGGAGGCAGTAAAGTGAAAAAACTTCAATTTGAAAAAAGTAATGAAAAAAATATAAATGTTCGTCATCCCATGGAATCTATCCTTAGAATGGATAGAATTCCCCATATTTGGTGCCCAGGCTGTGGGATTGGACTTGCTGTAACAGCTTTTGCATCTGCTCTTGAAAAGACAAATCTTGATTTAGACAAGGTGTGTGTTGTTTCTGGAATTGGATGCAGTGGTCGTGTTGCGGGCTATATAAAACTTGATTCTTTTCACACGACTCATGGAAGGGCTATTCCCTTTGCTACAGGTCTTAAATTGGCTAACCCAGAATTAAAAGTTGTTGTTTTTAGTGGAGATGGGGATTTAATTGCAATCGGAGGCAATCATTTCATACATGCGGCGCGCCGGAATATTGACATGGTTGTAATATGCGTAAATAATTTCAATTATGCAATGACCGGGGGGCAGGTTGGTCCAACCACTCCTCTCACAGCAAATGCTTCAACAACCCCTTATGGAAATTTTGAGCATCCTTTTAATTTGCCTTATTTAGCGGAATCGTGTGGTGCGGTTTATGTCGCCCGATGGACAGCCTTGCATGTCAGGAGATTAACTTATTCCATAACTGAGGCTCTGAATAAAAAAGGATTTTCTTTTATAGAGGTAATTTCTCCTTGTCCTACTCTTTATGCTCGACGGAATAGATTGGGAGACGGACTTGATCTATTAAGATTCTATCTCGAAAATTCAGTTATTCAACATGGAGCTAATACAAAAGATTTAGATATTGGTTTTAAAGGAAAAATTGTGGTAGGGAAATTTGTAGATAAAGAGAAACCAACATTTCTGGATATGATGAATGAACATCTTTCTAAGGTTTTAAGAGATAAATATAAAAAATACGGTGAATAAAATGATAGAGATAAGATTTTCTGGATACGGTGGTCAGGGTATTATTAGGTGTGGACTCATAACAGGAAAAGCACTATCTCTTTTTGATAATAAGTTTGCTACAATGACTCAGAGTTTTGGACCAGAAGCAAGAGGGTCTGCATGTAGTTCTCAACTTGTAGTATCAGAGGATAAAGTTCTCTATCCTTATATAACAAAACCTCATATATTGGTAGCTATGTCGCAAGATGCCTATGAGAAATATTATCCTGAATTAAGGGATGGTGGGACTCTCATAATAGACGAAGACCTTGTAAAAGTTAAGCCTGATAAAAGAAAAGTAAAAATTTATTCCGTTCCAGCAACAAGGTTTGCTGAGGAATTGGGTAATAGAATAATTGCCAATCTTGTCATGCTTGGGTTTTTCACCGCGGTTACCGGAATCGTTTCTCCAGAAGCAATGAAAAAGGCTCTCCCTGGATTAGTTCCGGATAGATTTTTAAGTTTGAATTTAAAAGCATTTGACCGTGGATATAATTACGGGAAACAAATAGTAGCTTCTAAAAAATGAGAATAGTTATCAATTATTATTCACTAAATTTGGAGGAAAAATGAAAAGAGTCGGAGTATTTATTTGCCATTGTGGTGTAAATATAGCAGGAACAGTTGATGTAAAAAAAGTGGTAGAGGAGCTTTCCAATTACAGAGGAGTAGTTTTAGCTACTGACTATGTTTATATGTGCTCAGACCCCGGACAGAATTTAATCATAGAGAAAATAAAAGAACATAGACTCGAAAGCGTGGTTGTGGCATGTTGCTCTCCTACACTCCATGAAAATACATTCAGAAAAACGGTAAGTAGAGAAGGTTTGAATCCATATCAATGTGAGATTGCGAATATAAGAGAGCAATGTAGCTGGGTTCATAGAGATAAAGAGAAGGCAACCAGGAAGGCAATTAAAATTGTAAAAAGTATGGTGGAAAAGGTTTTACTCGATGAATCCTTAGAGCCGATAAGTGTCCCCATTACAAAAAGAGTGCTTGTAATAGGAGGTGGTATAAGTGGAATACAGGCTGCTCTTGATGTGGCAAATAGCGGTTATGAAGTTATCCTTGTGGAGAAGTCTCCTTCTATTGGAGGGCATATGATTCAACTGTCCGAAACCTTTCCCACTCTTGATTGCTCCCAGTGTATACTAACTCCAAAGATGGTGGAAGTTTCTCAACACCCTAAAATAAAATTATTTGCTTACAGTGAAGTTAAGGAAGTTTCAGGATATGTTGGTAATTTTACTGTGAAAATTTTGAAGAAACCCAGATATGTGAAAGAAGATGTATGCACTTTATGTGATGAATGCTCAAAAGTCTGTCCAGTAGCGGTTCCAAATGAATTTGATAGGGGATTAACCGAGCGAAGGGCGATCTATATTCCTTTTCCCCAGGCTATTCCAGCTACATATACATTGGATATTGACTCTTGTGCCGGGCTTTTACCAATTGCATGTGGAAAATGTTTAGAGGTGTGTGAGCCGGGTGCTATAGATTATGATATGAAACCAGAAATTGTTGAGGAAAAAGTTGGTGCGATAATTGTTGCAACAGGTTATGAGCTTTATCCAAAAGAAAAAATGGCTGAATATGGATATGGAAGATATCCGGATGTTCTCGATGGACTCCAGTTCGAAAGACTGTTATCTGCATCAGGTCCAACAGGAGGAGAAGTTAGAAGACCATCTGACCATAAA
>CAZWBN010000076.1:5357-8396 GCA_964632095.1 uncultured Clostridia bacterium
GTGGAAAAGATATACAGATAAAAGCGGATTTAGTTGTTTTAGCAATGGCAATGAGACCTTCAAATGATATAGAAGAGTTACTCAAAGTTTTAAAAATTCCATCCGATGAGCATGGATTTCTCTCAGAGGCTCATCCAAAATTGAGACCTGTGGAGAGTGTAAGTGCTGGAATTTTCCTTGCTGGCTGTGCTCAAGCTCCAAAGGATATACCAGAAGCAGTTGCTCAGGCTTCAGGAGCAGCAAGTAAAGCTGTGGCACTTTTCTCGGAAGATAGATTGTATCATGACCCATTAGTGGTGGAGGTAGAGGAAGAACTGTGTAGTGGATGTAAACTTTGTATTCCTGTATGTCCTTATAATGCAAGAGAGTACGATGAGGCAGCAGGAATTGTGAGGGTAAATGAAGTCTTGTGCGAAGGATGTGGCGCATGTGCGTCAGCCTGTCCTTCTGGTGTAACACAACAACGCAATTTTACAGACCAGCAAATTTATTCTATGGTTAAAGCAATATTAAGAGAAGATGAACAAGAGCAAGTATCTCCATGAAAGGGAATAGAAAATGAAAAATTTTGAACCTAAAATAATATGTTTTGTATGTAATTGGTGCACTTATGCTGGAGCAGATGCAGCAGGAACCGCACGAATGGAGTACGCTCCAAATGGTGTTATGATAAGAGTGATGTGTTCTTCTCGGGTAGACCCTCAACATATTATTTGGGCTTTTGCTCAAGGAGCAGATGGAGTTTTTGTAGGAGGGTGTCATCCAGGAGATTGCCATTATCAAGATGGCAATTACAAGACAGCTCGAAGGATTCCTCTTTTGAAAAAACTTCTTGAGGGTTTTGGTATTGAGCCAGAAAGGCTTCGTTTAGAGTGGGTTTCTGCTGCAGAAAGTAAAAAATTTGTTGAAGTAATGAATGAATTTATAGAGCAAATCAGGAATCTTGGTCCTTTAAGATTATCCGATACAGAAACTAAAGAGTTAGAAAAGAGGAGTTTTGGAGGTTAGTCATGGAAGTAAAAAGAGAAATGGTAACTATTTATATCATGGGTAAAGCCTACAGAGTTCCTGCTGATGCTACTATTATGGGAGCTTTAGAATACGCTGGTTACCAGTTAAAAAGAGGAGCAGGATGTAGAGAAGGGTTTTGCGGTGCATGTGCAACAGTATATAGATTACCTGGAGATTATAAACTTTATACTGGTTTAGCTTGTTCAACACTTGTTAAAGATGGGATGTATTTGGCCCAGATTCCTTTTGTTCCTGCAGATAAACCAGTTTATGACATTAATAAACTTGAGCCAACAGTTGTAAGCTTTCAAAAAGTTTATCCAGAGGTTTTCCGATGCGTGGCATGTAATACATGTACAAAAGCCTGTCCACAAGATTTGGAAGTAATGGATTATATTCAAGCAGTAATAAGAGGGGATATAGCTAAAGCAGCAGATCTTTCCTTTGATTGTATATGCTGTGGATTATGTGCAATTCGTTGCCCTGCAGAAATTGTGCAGTATAACGTGGGATTGCTGGCAAGAAGGCTTTATGGAAAATACTTAAGTCCTAAAAGTAAACAACTTGACAAAAGAATTAAGGAAATAGAGCAAGGCAAGTTTGATAAAGAAATTTCCGCATTGATGAAAATGGGTCGAGAAGAGCTTCAGAAAAAATATTATGAAAGAGAAATGGAAGCTCAGGTTGGGGATTAAAATTTTTATGAATAAGGAAGATTTAGAATATAATACTTAGGGAGGTTATTTAAAATGTATCCAGAATATATGAGAGAGTCGTTAAAAAAAGTTGAGCAAACCAGGCAGAAGAGACTTGAGCTTGCAAAATCAGGGAAAGAAGTTTATCCACCTATGAATGCAAAAGAAAGAGAGGAAGTTTTACATAAATTTCACCCTGATTATAGAGAAGGAGCGCGAAGAGTTGTAAATGTTGGACCCAATAAAGGAGAAATTCTTACAACAGAAATTGCTGATTTATTAGAATCCCATTCAAGGATAAAACCAGAACAATTTGATTTAACAAATCCAGATTATGAGACCGACCTTTTAGTAATCGGAGGTGGAGGTGCAGGTTGTGCAGCTGCTCTTACTGCTATTGAAGAAGGTGTGAATGTAACTATAATTACTAAACTGAGACTTGGGGATGCAAATTCAATGATGTCTCAAGGAGGAATGCAGGCTGCTGTTAATCCAAACGATTCACCAGCTATTCATTATTTAGATGCTCTTGGAGGAGGACATTTTGATAATAAACCCGAATTAGTCCGCGCACTGGTTATGGATGCTCCAGAGGTTGTAAAATGGCTTGAGAACCTTGGAGTGATGTGGGATAAGTTGCCTGATGGTTCCTTACAGACAATTCATGGAGGAGGAACTTCAAGGAAAAGAATGCTTTCCTGTAGAGATTATACTGGAGCTACCATAATGAGAACATTGATGGATGAAGTTCGAAATCATCCGGATAAGATAAAGGTAATAGAATTCAATCCAGCTGTGGAACTAATTATGGATGATAAAGGTCAATGTGCAGGAGCTATAATTTATAATCTTGAAACAGAAGAATATAGCACAATAAAAGCTAAAGCAACAGTTATTGCTACAGGAGGTTACGGTCGTCTTCACATAAGAGGTTTCGATACCACAAATCATTATGGAGCAACTGCAGATGGAGTGGTTATTGCCTATAGAGCAGGTGCAAAATTACTTTATATGGACGCAGTTCAATATCATCCCACCGGAGCAGTTTTTCCAGAACAGATTGCGGGTTTCCTGGTAACAGAGAAGATAAGAGGAGCAGGTGGTCAGCCTGTAAATAAAGACGGAGAATTGTTCGTTTTCCCGAGAGAACCAAGAGATGTTGAGGCTGCAGCCCTTATTAGAGAATGCACGGAAAGGAAGAAAGGAGTTGTTACTCCAAGTGGAAGAGTCGGAGTATGGCTTGATTCACCCTTGATTGATATGATCCAAGGGGAAGGTTTTATAAAGAAACAATTTCCTGCAATGTACAGACAGTTTTATCGTTATAATATTG
>CAZWBN010000077.1:0-2857 GCA_964632095.1 uncultured Clostridia bacterium
AGGAAAGATAGATACTTTTTCATAAAATTTTCTTACTGGTGGAGATTCTAAGAAGCTAAAAACTAAAATCCATTAATTTTTCTTTTTTAATTCTTAGCTTTTAGTTTCAGGTGAACCTTTTCGCTTCTCATTTCGTAAATAATAGTGAAGAAAATGTTAATCCCAGGAGAGAAAAGATGAGGAAGAAGATTTTTATAATGATTTTTATTTTGAGCTTTTTAGTCTTAAATGGATGCTTTGTTCTTCAAATACAGGGAAATGTTAAATATCCATCAAAAGTAATCGAAAAAGCGAGAAATAAAATTCACAAGATTCATGCAAAATATCCTGAGAGAGGAGGAAGAGCTTATAAACTGAATTTATTAGTTTACGACGGTAGCTCAAGAGATTTAGTGAGAATTTCAGCTCCAATGTGGCTCGTCAATCTCTGCTTAAAAATGGGTTTAAAACACGCAAAATATGAAATTGAAGATTCTACTTCCTCATATTTTGACATTGACTGGAACGAATTTGCGAATTTGTCAGAACTTGGTCCGGGTCTATTGCTGGAGGTCGAAGACCTTGAAGAAAACACCCTTGTTTTAATCTGGCTCGAATAAAATTAATTTATTTTAATGGATTCTGGAAAGGAAATAAAAAAGAGAAATGAATCAGAGAAAGAAATTATCAAAAGAATTAAAAATGGCGATAAAGAGGCATTCAATATGCTCATCAGGATTTATCAGCAGAGAATATTTAGACTTGCTTATTGCTATTTCCAGAATAAGGAGGATGCGATGGAAATAGTGCAGGAGACTTTTTTAAGAGTTTATCAAAAAATAAAGTACTTCAATGAAGAGAGAAATTTTCAGAGCTGGATTTATAGAATAGCGTCAAATTTATGCGTTGACTATTATAGAAGATTGCATAAACAGGATAAGTTGTTTGATAAATTAAAGGAGGAATTTATAGTTTCCAGAACCAGTGAAAAACGAACAAGGATTTCAGATTTTAAAGACATTTTGAAAAAATCCCTTCAGTTCCTGCCTCGTAAACAAAAAATGATTTTTATCATGAAGAATTATGAGGGATTAAAATATAAAGAAATTTCAAAAATTTTAAAAATTTCTGTGGGAACAGTAAAATCTCTGAATCATAGAGCCATAAAGAACTTACAGAACATAGTGAATAGATTTATGAGAGGAGAAAATGAAAAAATGCAAGAGAATTAAAAAATTATTAATTCCTTTTTATCTCGGGGAATTATCCGATAAAAAGAATGACTTGGTGAAAAATCATTTAGATATATGTGAAATTTGTTTAAAAGAATATAAGAAATTAGAGAAGTTATTTGAAGGAATAGAAGAAAACAGAAAGGAAGTTGAGAAAGCAGTAGACTCAATAGATTGGGAACAGGTTCCTTTAGCTATTATGAAAAGACTTGAAGAGGAAGGTGTTCCAGAGAAAAGAAAATATTCTTTTCAAATTTTAAATTTAAAGCCAGCGCTGAGCATTCCAGTTTCTTTATTTCTTATAATCGGAATAACATTATTATTCATATTACACCCTTGGTCCAGAAAACATGTTTCTGAAAATGAATTTCTTATTTCGTCTTCTTCCTTTCAAAACATGGAATCCTCTCTCGCAAAAAAGGAAGCGATTGATTATTTAAAACAGAGTCAATTGTTGCTTATGGATTTAATGAAATTCTCCTCTCCTGAAGAAATAGATTTGTGGACAATTAACTTTAATTCCCGAAAAGCGAAAAATCTTTTAATTAAGAAGAAATACTTTGATGAAAAACTGGATAATTTAAATTTAATGAAGGCAAAAAGAATCTGTAATCAAATAGAGTTTCTTTTTTATGATGTTATTCAATTAAAGGAACAACCCGATTTTGAAAATATAAGGAAAATTCAGCGAATTATAGAGAAGGAACAGCTTTTATTTAGAATCAGGCTAATTGAAAAAGAATTGAGTTAATGAGGGAAAAAATGAAAAAAATAATAATTTTCACATTAATTATTTTTGTAATTAATATTACATTTGGGTTTTCTTCGTTTCCACAATCAAAAGATAGGGAATTGTTTAATCAGGCAAAAATTTTGATATTTGATGGGGAGTGGGAAAAAGCTCTTAAAAAGTTAAATGAGTTAATCAATAATTATAGAGACAGCAGATATTACTCAATTGCTCTCTTTTACAAAGGAAAATGTCTTGAGGAACTTGGAAAGAAAAAAGAAGCACTCAACACCTATGAGAATTTTATAAAAATAAGTAGAAACAGAGATTTAAATGAAGAAGCTAAAATATCAATAATAGATATCACATTCGATTTATATCATGAAGGCTTCAGAAAATATTTAAAGAAGTTAGAAAATTATCTTAGTAGTCCGAGTAAATTAGTTCGCTATTATGCTGCTTTTAAATTTAGTTACTTCAAAAATAAAAAAATAGCGAGAAAAGGTGTCCCAATTCTTAAAGAAATCATCTATAAAGAGAAAAACGAGGAATTGATAGACAGAGCAAAAATTGCACTTTTACGAATAGACCCATATCTATTAAAAGGAGTCCAGGAGAAAGAAGAGTATAGAAAAGAGATATTGAAGATTAGAATTTATGAGAAAGGAAGAAAAGAACCGGTTGTATCAATAAATATTCCTTTTTCATTAGCAGATTTGGCATTTAAAGCTCTTTCAGATAAACAGAAGGAGATTATTAGAGAAAAGGGTTATGATATAGACAGGATTCTTAAAGACTTATCTTCTGGACTTTCCATTGAAATAGAAGAGGAAGAGGAAATTATTAAAATTTGGATTGAAAAAATAAAAAAGGAGGATTTACCATGAAAAAAATATTCCTTTTTATTTTAATTTTT
>CAZWBN010000077.1:2957-6887 GCA_964632095.1 uncultured Clostridia bacterium
GGTTTTTTTATTGACAACTATGATATTTATTTCCTAATATTTTAGAGGAGGGAAAAAGTGGCAAGGCTTTATGAATATCAGAGTAAAGAATTATTGAAAAACAAAGGAATTCGGGTTCCAATTGGAAGAGTGGCATCCAGTCCTGAAGAGGTTTATCAAATAGCAAAAGAAATAGGTAAGCCGGTTACATTGAAGATCCAGGTATGGACAACAGGGCGTGCGAATCTTGGAGGAATAAAATTTGCTCAGAATCCTGAAGAGGCAAGAGAAATATCAAAAGAATTATTTGGAATGGAAGTGAAAAATTTTAAGGTTGAAAAAGTTTTAGTTGAAGAAAAGCTTAATATTGAGAAAGAGTTTTTTGCGGGCTTGGTTATAGATGATGCTAAAAAATCTCCCTTAATGATTTTTAGTTCAGTGGGAGGCAGTGGAATTGAGGAAATTGCAAGAGAACATCCATCTAAAATTTCCAGATATTATATTAATTTATTAAGAGGTTTTAAATCTTATGAAGCAAGAAATTTAGTAAGAAAAACAGGAATAAAAGGAAAATTATTATTAAAAATTTCAAACTTTTTGGTTCAGCTCTATAAGTTAGCAGTGGAATACGATGCCCGTTCCCTTGAAGTGAATCCTTTAGTTTTAACTTCAGAGGGAGAAATAATTGCAGCTGATTGCCACTTGGTGGTTGATGATTATGCAGTTTTCCGCCATCCTGAGCTTGGGATTGAGATTGCCCGGGAATTTGACCGCCCTGCAACTGAACTTGAAAAAATAGCCTATCAAGTGGAAGAAAAAGATTACAGAGGAACATTTTATTTTTTCCAGATGGCTGAAAAGCCTGACCCGGAAGGAAACTATATAGGTTTTCATGGAGCAGGGGGTGGTGGGTCAATGATGTCAATGGATGCGGTTTTAAACAAGGGATTTAAATTAGCAAATTATTGTGATACAAGTGGTAATCCTCCTGCTTCAAAAGTTTATAGAGCAGCCAAAATTATTCTTTCCCAGCCAAATATAATTGGATATTTTGCATCTGGCTCAGGAGTTGCCTCTCAAGAACAATTTCATTCTGCACGAGGATTTGTTAAAGCATTCACAGAGGAGAATTTATCCATCCCTGCGGTGATAAGACTGGGAGGCAATTATGAGGAAAAGGCAATAGAAATTTTGAGCACTTATTTAAAAGATATACCAGGAAAAGTGGAGGGTTATGGAAGGGATGATTCTCCTGATTTTTGTGCTGAACGATTAAAAAAACTGATAGAAGAAGGTGGGAAGGTTGTCCATAAGGTTAATCCCATTCAGAAATTTCAGGAACCTGAAGATGCTTATTCTTTTGAAACATTAACTGGAAAGATATTTATTGACCATAAAAAATGTGAAAAATGTAAAACAAAAGGCTGTGTTGAGGAGTGTATTTATGGTGTTTTGAAAATAGAAGACGGGAAGCCTGTTCTTTCAATGGAACCAGAAGATGTAAAAAAAGGTCGTTGCACCGAGTGCTTGGCATGCGAGATATTCTGTCAATTTCATGAACAGAAGGCAATATATATTTATCTCCCGATTCCGGGACTTCAAGAATACAGAGAAAATCTTTTAAAGGATAAAAAATAAAATGGCAATACTTGTAAATGAAAAAACAAGGGTATTAATTCAAGGAATTACAGGTCGGGAAGGAAGGACGCGAACAAAGTTAATGAAGGAATACGGAACAAATGTTGTTGCAGGAGTTACACCAGGGAGAGGAGGAGAGGAAGTTTTAGGAGTGCCAGTTTTTGATACTGTTGAGGAAGCATGGAAAGAAAAAGGACCTTTTGATGCAAGTGTAATATTTGTTCCAGCTCCTCTTGTTAAAGATGCAGCATTGGAAGCAATAGAAGCTGGTGTTAAATTACTGGTTTTAATTCCTGATAGAGTTCCAATTTATGATGTATTGGAAATAGTGCATTACGCAGAGGAAAAGGGAGCAAGATTTGTTGGTCCAAATACATTAGGACTTCTCACTCCTGGGAAGGCTATTTTAGGCATGATAGGAGGAAGAGCTGAAACAGCTCGTCAATGGTTTAAACCAGGTTTTGTTGGTGTTTGTTCAAGAAGCGGTGGTATTACTTCTGCAATTTCCTATTATTTGACACAAAAAGGATTAGGTCAAAGCACAATAATTCATGTTGGCGGAGACCCAATAATCGGACTTTCCCTTCCAGAAATAGTAAAGCTATTTGAGGAGGACGAGCAAACAAAATTAATTGCAATGTTTGGAGAAATAGGCACAACACAAGAGGAGAGAGTAGCTGATTTAATTGAGAAAGGGGAGGTGACAAAGCCAATAGTAGCTTTTATTGGAGGAAAAGCTGCGAAATCCGGCACTCGTTTTTCTCATGCAGGAGCAATAATTGAAGGCTCAAGAGGTTCTTACGAAAGTAAAGTAAGGAGGTTAAAAGGAGCAGGAGTCTATGTAGTGGATTCCTTTATGGACATAGCAGAAAAAGCTTTTGAAATCTCCCGAGATTTAGAAATTGGAAATTAGAAAATTAAAATTAAAAATTGAATATAAAGAATGCTGACCAGTTTATCAATTTCCAATTTTTAATTTCCAAAATTAGGAAGGAGGTAAAATGTCAGAACTTCACTGGAAAACAGCGATTACTAAAATAGAACCAAATAAAATTTTTCTTCGAGGTTATCCTCTTCATGAATTAATGGGAAGAATAACCTTTTCTCAGGCAATTTATTTAGCTCTAAAAGGTGAGTTGCCTTCAGAAAAGGTTGGAAGACTAATTGATGCTATACTGGTTTCATCTATTGACCATGGTGCTACTCCACCTTCTGTTCTTGCTGCACGAACTGTTGCCTCCACAGGTGCAGATTTGAATAGTGCGATTTCAGCAGGAATTCTTGCAATTTCAAAATATCATGGCGGAGCTATAGAGGAAGCCATGCGAATTTTTGAAGAAGCTGTGAGAAGAAAGGAGGAATCAGGTCTTTCAGAGGAAGAAGTAGCTACAAAGATGATCAAGGAAAAGAAGGAAAAGAGAGAGAGAATCTCTGGATTTGGTCACAGAATTCATACTCAGGATCCGAGAACAAAGAAATTATTTTCTTTAGCTGAGGAGCTGGGATTTTCAGGAAAATATGTAAGTATGGCTAAGGCTTTTGAGAAAGGACTTGAGAAAATTTTAGGAAAGTCTTTGCCAATCAATGTTGATGGAGCGATTGCAGCACTTTTATGTGAATTAGGAATACCAAAAGAGCTTGGAAATTCTTTCTTTATAATGGCGAGAGTTCCTGGGTTAATAGCACATGTTTATGAAGAAAAAACAAGGATGAAACCAATGAGAAAGATACATCCAACTGACCACGAGTATGATGGACCAGAGGAAAGAAAATTATAATAAGAGGTTAAAAAATGAGAGAAGAATTACTGGAATTAATGCCAGAATTTAATCTGATTCAAGATAAAAGTTTATTGGAAAAGACTCTTAAAGTCTGGGAATATGCTTTGAAAGAAAATGGCTGGAAAATTGAGGATTTATTGGAAATGCCCTTTACCCTCTTAATAGAAAAGCCACCAGCAAACATTATTACCCACACGAGAGCAGTAACTCTTACCTCTTTAAGAATTGCTGAAGCAATGATAGATATTTATAAGGAGAAAATATCGATAGATCAGGATTATTTGATAGCAGGCGCACTTCTTCATGATGTTGGAAAATTATATGAGTTTAAAAGAGAAGGAAGCAAATTTGTTAAAAGCAGAGTGGGTAAAATAATAAGGCATCCAATTTCTGGAGCTGCTCTTGCCTATAAATTTGCTCTTCCAGAAGAAATAGTTCATATAATAGCTGCTCATTCTAAAGAGGGAGAAACAGTAAAAAGAACAGTGGAAGCAATTATTGTGCATCATGCTGATTTCGTTAATTTTGAACC
>CAZWBN010000077.1:6987-8262 GCA_964632095.1 uncultured Clostridia bacterium
AGTGATGGAGGTGAGGATGGGAAAAACATTTGCAGAGAAAATATTGAGTTTAAAAGCAGGGAAAGAGGTTTCAGCTGGGGAAATTGTTACAATTTCTCCAGATTTTGTAATGTCTCATGATAATGCTGCTGCAATTTCTCGAGAATTTAAAAAACTTGGCGTGGAAAAAGTTAAATCTCCTGAAAAAATTGTAATTATTCTGGATCATGTTGTTCCACCTTCCACAGAACAATATGCAATGAATCATAAAATAATAAGAGAATTTGTTAAGGAGCAGAATATCCCGAATTTTTTCGATGTCAATAATGGAATATGTCATCAGGTTTTGCCTGAGAAAGGATTTGCATTGCCTGGGAAGTTAATTCTTGGGAGCGACTCCCATACAACAACTTATGGAGCTTTTGGTGCATTTTCAGCAGGTATCGGGCGTTCTGAAGTAGCTGTAATATGGGCAACTGATGAAATCTGGCTGAGAGTTCCAGAGACAATTAAAATTGTAATTAAAGGCGAGATACCAAAGGGAATTTATGCAAAGGATATTATTCTTCATATCATAGGAACCCTTGGAGCAGATGGAGCAAATTATAAGGCAGTAGAATTTACAGGTGAAGTTGCAGATAAATTATCGATTTCTTCTCGAATGGTAATGGCTAATATGTCTGCTGAAATGGGAGCAAAAATTGGTTATTTTGAACCAGATGAAAAAACTTTGAATTGGATTCAAGGAAGAGCAAAACAATCTTTTGAAATTGTGAAATCAGATCCTGATGCTTGTTATGAGAATATTTTTGAGTTTGATATTTCAAATTTGACACCTCAAATAGCATGCCCTCATAATGTTGATAATGTAAAGCCAGTCGAGGAGCTTGAGGGAAAGGAGTTTAATCAGGCATTGATTGGAACATGCACAAACGGGAGATTAGAAGACCTTGAAATTGTGGCAAAAATATTAAAAGGGAGAAAAATCCATCCTGATGTGAGAGCCCTCGTGTTCCCTGCTTCAAGAGAGGTTCTGCTTGAAGCTATTAAAAAAGGGATTATAGAGACATTAGTTGATGCTGGATGTTTAATTTTAAATCCTGGATGTGGACCATGTCTTGGTGCGCACGAGGGTGTTTTAGCACCTGGAGAGGTAGCATTAAGCACAGCCAATCGAAATTTTAAAGGAAGAATGGGAAGCAGGGAGGCTGAAATTTATCTTGCTTCTCCCGCCACAGTTGCTGCTTCTGCAATAAATGGAAAAATTACTGACCCAAGAAAATATCTTTAAATTTT
>CAZWBN010000078.1:0-8234 GCA_964632095.1 uncultured Clostridia bacterium
AGTTATAAATAAAATAAAAGGAATTAAATCTAACAAATGTTATGGGGAGAGGGAACCAAAATGGATGAATTAAGGAGTAAAGAACAAAAAGAAGAAGAACTTACTCCTGAAGATTATATTCAATTAATCGAAAAATACCAATGTTCTCTAAAGGATATTAGTGAAAGAAAAATAATTCAGGGGAAAGTAATCAAAATAAGACAGGATGATGTATTAATAGATATAGGATATAAAACAGAAGGGGTTGTTCCAATAGAGGATTTTGTGGATTGGGAAGGGAAAGTTTCTGTAAATGAGGGAGACATGATTAATGTAATGGTTATTGATATGAACTACAGGGAAGGTTATGTTTTACTTTCAAAGAAAAAAGCTCAGGAAATTATTGCCTGGAGTGAACTTGAGAAAGCTTACTCGCATAACGGCTGGATAAAAGGGAAAATAATACAGAGAGTGAAGAATGGATACATGGTAGATGTTGGAGTGAGAGCTTTCTTACCAAAATCTCAAATTAATTTAAAAAAGATAAAAAATTCAAATAATATAATAGGAAAAGAACTTAAATTTAAAATTTTAAAACTTGAAAGAAAAAATAAAACAATCATTTTATCCTATAATCTTTATTTACAAGATGAAAAAGAGAAAGTTAAAAGAAGGGTGTTTAGAAATCTTGAAGTCGGGAAATTAGTAAAAGGTAAAATAACTACTATTACAAACTTTGGTGCTTTCGTAGATTTGGGAGGAATTGAGGGATTACTCCACATAAATGATATGTCATGGGGAAGAATAGGTCACCCTTCTGAAATGTTTAGAGAAGGGCAAGAAGTTGAAGTTATTGTTCTTAATTTCAATGAAGAAGAGGAAAAAATAGCCCTTGGTTATAAACAAAAAACGCCTGACCCATGGGAAAGTGTTGAAGAAAAATATAAAGTTGGACAGAGAGTGAAAGGAAAAGTGGTAAGCTTAGCTGATTTTGGTGCGTTTGTTGAACTTGAAGAAGGAGTTGAAGGGTTAATTCATATATCAGATTTATCTTGGTCCAGGAAGCAGATTCATCCCAAAAAAATTCTTTCAGTTGGGGATATAGTGGAGGTTGCTATTTTAGACATAAATGCTAAAAATAGAAGAATATCACTTGGCTTAAAGCAAACAAGACCTCATCCATGGAAAATTTTTGCTGAGAGATACAAGGAAGGTTCAATAGTAAGAGGAAGAATCACAAAAATTACAGATTTTGGAGCTTTCCTACAGGTTCAGGATGAAATTGAAGGACTAATTCATATTTCTGATATATCCTGGAAGAAAATTAAACATCCCTCAGAAGTTCTTTCTGTGGGACAGGAAACTGAAGCCATAATTTTAAAATTAGACCCAAAAAATCAAAAATTATCTCTTGGAATAAAACAGCTTGAAGGAGATAAATGGGAAGAGGTCTTCGAGAGATATAAGGTTGGAGATATTGTGGATGTTAAAGTTACAAGAACAGTGAATTTTGGTGTTTTTGTAGAAATTCTCCCAGGGGTAGAGGGATTGGTTCATTTGTCAGAATTAAGTGATGAAAGAATTGAAAATCCAGCTCAAAATTTCTCTGAAGGCGAAATTAAACCCGCAATGATTATTAAAATGAATCAAAAGGATAAAAAAATAGCCCTGAGTTTTAAAAGAGCTCAGGAAGAATTATTAAAAAAAGAATACCAAAAGTATTTTCAAGCTGGTAAAAAAACCGTAACATTGGGTGATATATTAAGAGCCAAACTTAAAAATTTACCATTAAGTGAAAAAACAGGAAATAATAAGGAGGAAAATAATGGTAAAAGCTGATTTAGTAAATCTTCTTTCTCAAGAATTAAATATTTCAAAACAACAGGCTGAGACAGCTGTTAATCTATTTTTTAAATCAATAAAGGAAGCCCTCTTGAATAAAGAAGAAGTTGAGTTACGAGGATTCGGGAGTTTCAGATTTAGGGAAAGAAAATCAAGAATTGGGAGAAATCCCAGAACCGGAGAAAAAGTTCGAGTTCCGGATAAGAAAGTCTTATATTTTAAAGCAAGCAAACTTCTTAGAGAATACATAAACAAATAGAATGGAATATATCTGGGCTCCTTGGCGAGAAAAATATATAAAAAAAATACATGAAATGAAAGAATGTATTTTTTGTAAAGCTTTGTCTTCAAATAATGATGAGGAAACATTCATCCTTTTGAGAGGGAATTATAATTTCATAATTTTAAATACCTTTCCTTATAACTGTGGACATTTGATGATTGCTCCTTTTTCCCACATTTCTTCTCCTGAATACTCTTCAGAAGAATCACTTATGGAATTTTTTGTTATGATGAATCTCAGTTTAAATGTTTTGAAAGAGGTCTACAGTCCTCATGGATTTAATATTGGTATGAATCTGGGGAAGAGTGCTGGTGCAGGAGTGGTGGGTCATTATCATCTTCATGTAGTTCCTCGATGGGAAGGAGATGCAAATTTTATGCCTCTTTTTGGCAAAACAAAAGTATTACTTGAAGATTTGAAAACAACATATAGCAGACTTTTTCCTAAATTTAAAGAAAAAGGGAAAGAGATAATCAAGAAAAAATGAATTTTGAACTGGACGAAGAGCAGTTGCTTCTAAAGGATACAATCAGAGAATTTGCTGAGAAAGAGCTTTCTCCACTTGTAAGAGAATATGAAAAAAAGGGGGAATATCCGAGGGAGATATTAAAGAAGCTTTCTGATTTAGGAATTATGGGGATGGAGATTCCTGCAGAGTATGGAGGAAATGAACTATCAAAGCTTTCTGAAGTTATAATTATTGAAGAATTAGCAAGGATATGCCCTTCTACTGCAGTAATTGTCTGTGTCCATAATTCAGTTTTTTGTCACCCGATTCTAAAATTCGGGAATGAAGAACAGAAGAAGAAATATTTACCATTAGCAGCTAAAGGAGAAATCATTGGTGGGCTTTGTTTAACTGAACCTCAGGCAGGTTCTGATGCAGCAAATCAGAAAACAAGAGCAATTAAAAAGGGTGATTTTTATATTTTAAATGGAACAAAATCATGGATTACCAATGCAACTATTGCCCAAGCTTTGATTGTTATAGCAGTCACAGATCCAGAGAAAGGACATAAGGGAATAAGTGCCTTTATAGTTGATACTTCCACTCCAGGATTAAGGATTTCTAAAATAGAGAATAAAATGGGTTTAAAATCCTCTCAAACTGCTGAAGTAATTTTAGAAAATTGTAAAGTTCCTGCGGAAAATTTATTAGGAGAGGAGGGGATGGGGATTAAAATCGCATTAAATAGCCTTGATGGTTCAAGAATAGGAATAGCTGCTCAGTCAGTTGGATTAGCTCAAAGAGCTTTAGAAGAGGCTGTTAGATATTCAAAACAGAGATATGCTTTTAATAAACAGTTGTCAGAATTTCAGGCAATTCAATTTATGATTGCTGATATGGCAACAATGTTAGAAGGAGCAAGACTTCTCACATACAGGGCAGCGGATTTAAAAGACAGAGGAAAATCTTATACTAAGGAAGCATCCATGGCTAAACTCTATGCTTCAGAAGTTGCGAATAAAATTGTTTATCAGGCTCTCCAAATACACGGTGCATATGGTTATTCAGAAGAATTTATTATCGAGAAGCTTTATAGAGATGCAAGGGTATTAACAATTTATGAGGGAACATCTGAAATTCAAAGGATTATAATTGCAAGAAATCTCTTTAAAGAAAATTAATATAGAGGTTGAGAGATGTTAAAAGCAATGAGGAAAAATTTGAAAGCTTTAGCCCCTACTCTATGGCTTGTTATCGCAGCATTTATAATCACAATTTTTGCTGTGTGGGGAGGAGCTGGAAGAATAGCTGGAAGGAAAGCTGTGGATTATATAGCAATAGTTGGAAAAGAAAAAATTTCAACAGAACTTTATAAAAAAGTATTTCTCCAGAGACTTCAGACATTGAGAAATCAGATAAATAAGGAGATAAACAGGCAACTTATTGAGCAATTAAATCTTCCTCAACAAATCCTGAACAGAATGATTCAGGAAATCATTGTGCTCCATTTAGCGAGAGAATTGGGAGTGGGTGCTACAGATGATGAAGTGAGAGACAGGATTATGAGTTTTGAAGTTTTTCAGCGAAATGGAAAATTTATTGGTTTTGAGGAATATAGAAAAATTTTAAACTGGAATAGAATTTCTGTTAGTGAATTTGAAAATAGTTTAAGAAAGGAAATCACCATTAATAAAGTAATAGAATTAATAAGCGGGAGTATTCCGGTTACAGATCAAGAAGTTCTCGAAAATTATAAAAGGGAAAATGAATATGTAGATTTGGAATATATAATTTTTAATGTCAATAAAATTGAGTTGAAGGAAGAACCAGCTCAAAAGCAACTGAAGGATTATTTTTCAAAAAATAGAGATAAGTATAAAATTCCTGAGAGGAGAAAGGGCGCATTCGTTTTTATAAAATTTGATGATTTAAAGCCTGAATTCACGATTACAGAAGAAGAGATTAAAAAGTATTATCAGGAGAATACTGACCGTTTCAAAATTCCAGAGAGAATAAGGATTAGCAGAATATATCTTTCATTCAAAGATAAGGATAAAGAGAATATAAAAGAAAAAGCCCAGAAGATTTTAGATGAGATAAAAAAAGGTGGAGATTTTGCGAAATTAGCAAGGGAATATTCAGAGGATGAAAAGAGGGAAGAGGGAGGAGATTGGGGTGAGTATGAATGGCGAAGACTTAGTCCGGAGGAACAGAGGAAAATTGCAGAGCTTGGCGAAGGAGAAATATCAGACTTAATTGAATTAGATGAAGGTTATTCGATAATTAAAGTGACGAAAAAAGAACCTTCAAAAATTAAACCTCTTGAAGAAGTAAGGGATATTATCAAGGATAATTTGTTATTTGAGAAAACAGGAAGGTTAGCAGAAGAGAGAATATTAAAATTAGAAAAAAATGCTCGGAAAAAGAAGGACTTGAGAAAAGCAGCAGAACAGATGAATTATAAAGTTGAAACTACTCCTCTCTTAAAAAAAGGAGAATCTTTAAAAGACATAGACCCTTCCGGGTTAATCAGTCAAGCCTTATTTAAACTGAAAAAGAAGGAAATAAGCAGTCCTGTTTATACTTTTCAGGGAATAGGTCTGGTTCAGCTTGAAGAAATTCAGCCTTCCAGAAAGGCGGAATTTAGTGAAGTTAAAGAAAAGGTTAGTGAAGACTTGAAAATGGAACTTAAGAAGAAAGAGGCGCTTAAATTAGCTGAGAGAGCAAGAGATGAATTATTGAAAGGTAAGCAAAATATGAAGAAAATCAGTGAAAAGTTTAATGCAGATTATAAAAAGATAGAGAAATTTAAGAGAGGTAATTCTTTGGAAGGGGTTGGTTTCATTCCAGATGTTGAGGAAAGAATATTCTCATTGAATGCAAATAGTATAAGTTCTTCATTTGAGTTTTCAAATGGATACATTCTTATAAAAGTTTTGAACAAAAAAGAAATTAATATGGAAGAATTTGAGAAAAATAAGGAAAAAGAGAGAGAAAAGTTGAAAAATATAAAAAGAAATATGTTTTTCAATTCCTATCTTTCAAAATTAATTGAGAGAATAGGAGTTAAAATAAATTATAAACTCTATGAAGAAGTCAATAATGAAATTTTATCTCGTTTCGAGAGATAAATAATTGACTTGAATCCAGAACTTAATAATGAACAATTTTTAATAATATTTTTTTATATCAAAAATAATAGGGAGGAATAAAGTGGAAAATCAAATCAGAAAGACTCTTCCCCCGGAAGCTTATCGAGAATTAAAGCCAGGAGAGAAGTATATTCCTTATGTGCCTCCAGAGAAGAAAATAGCAGAAGTAACTACACGGTCCGTTTCATGGGGATTATTCATGACCTTACTTTTCACTTTTGCTGCGGCATATCTTGGATTAAAGGTTGGCACTGTTTTTGAAGCTGCTATTCCCATTGCAATTTTAGCAGTTGGTATTGGCTCCTGGTATAGTAGAAAAAATACAATCTTGGAGAATGTTATAATTCAATCAATTGGAGCAGCTTCTGGAGCAATTGTTGCGGGCGGAATTTTTACTCTCCCCGCCTTATTTATTCTTGATTTGCCGGTTAACTTTTTAATGATGTTCTTTTCAACTTTTCTTGGAGGCTGTCTTGGAATATTTTTCCTTGTCCCTCTAAGAAGATTTTTCTGTCTGGAACAACACGGAAAACTTCCATTTCCTGAAGCAACAGCCACAACGGAAATATTGGTAGCAGGCGAAACAGGAGGAGAGCAAGCAAAAGTGTTACTTGTGAGTATGTTGATAGGTGGAGTTTATGACTTTTTAGCAATTGGAGTCAAATTATGGAATGAACTGTTGACTTTTAAATGGCTTGGTTTTACTCAAAAATTAGCTGAAAAAGCAAAGATTGTTCTGAAAATAGATGCCTTAGCCGCCTTTCTTGGGCTTGGATACATAATAGGTCTAAGATACAATGCTGTTATTGTGGCTGGAAGTCTCCTTTCCCACTTCGCATTTATACCCATAATCTGGTATATTGGACAGCACTTACCTCAGCCTTTATATCCGGGGACAGTCCCGATTACTGGAATGAATGAAGTGGAAATTTTTAGAACATATGTTCAAAAGATTGGAATAGGCGCTATTGCAATGGCAGGATTTTTAGGGATAGTGAAATCTCTTCCAATAATGATTAAATCTTTTTCAATAGGATTTAAAGAGATTTTTAAAAAGACAAAAGGAGTTTTTTCACAAAGAGAACGGACTGATACTGATTTAAGAATGTCTACTATAATTATAGGGACTTTCTTAACCGCAATAGCTATTTTTATTTATTTTCTTGTTATCTCCAATGTTAAATTTGCCCTTTTAGGCTTAATTATTTGTCTTCTCCTTTCTTTCCTATTTACAACCGTTGCTGCTTACGCTATTGCAATTGTTGGAACAAACCCTGTCTCAGGAATGACATTGATTACTTTAATTATAAGCAGTGTTATCCTAATTGGAGCGGGCTTGTCAGGAGAAAAGGGAATGGCTGTTGCTCTTCTTATAGGTGCTGTTGTATGCACTGCTCTTTCATTGGCAGGCTCTTTTATTACAGATTTAAAAATAGGATACTGGCTTGGAGCAACCCCCAGAAATCAGGAAAGATTTAAATTTTCAGGAGTTTTAGTTGCCGCAGCAATAGTAGGTTTAGCAATTTTTCTTCTTGATAAAGCATTTTCATTTAAAAGCGGAGCTTTACCAGCACCCCAGGCTAATCTAATGGCTGCCATTATAAAATCTCTTATGTCGAAAGAACCAATTACCTGGTTATTATTCGGGATTGGAGCAATAATTGCATTAATAGTGGAGATGTCAGTCGTGCCCACTTTAGCCTTTGCTCTTGGAATGTACCTTCCCTTAGAGTTAACAACTCCACTCTTAATAGGTGGATTTCTTTCTTATTTGGTGAAAAAGTCAGCAAAAAAAGAGGATATTGCTCAAAAGAGGAAACAAAGGGGGACTCTTATTGCATCTGGCTTTATTGCTGGAGGAGCTTTAATGGGAATTATATATGCGGTGCTTAAAGTGGCGAAAATTGACAGGTTTATTAGTGTTGGAATCCCAATAATTCAAAAAGCTGGAAGATGGGTTGAAGGAACTCCATTTCCCTGGTATTTAAAATATGGTGAAATTATAAGTCTAATTGCATTTATAGGTCTTTGCTGTTACTTATATATTGATTCAAAAAGAGCAAAATAAATTTTATATATAAGATTTTTGAAATGGAAATGAAAGAATTAGAAAAAATTGTAGAAGTAAAAGGAAAAAAGTTTTTATTTAAAGTGGAGACCTCGGATAGACACGAAGATTATTTAAAATATGAAAAATTAAGAAATGAAATTTGGGATTATCCTGAAGATAATCTCCCTGGTACTCGAAATATGATGTGTGAAAATTTTTTTCATGAAGGAAGCAGTCTTTTTATAGCAGTTTATAAAGAAGATAAAGAAGGTAATTTTTCCAAGCAGGATTATTCCCATCTGGTTGGTTTTTCTTATGGTTTTGTTGGAGTAAGAGATAAAAAAATAGGTTTTAAAGACCCTGAAAATCTGTGGTTTTATTCCCAGTATACAGGTGTTAAAGAGGATTATCAGCATTATAGCCTCGGGATTTTAATTAAAGAATTTCAGAAAGAAAAATTAATCGATTTATTCGGTATTT
>CAZWBN010000079.1:0-7955 GCA_964632095.1 uncultured Clostridia bacterium
TGATGTTAAATTATATCCAATAGAAAATACCTTTTCAAGAAAAGCAAAGAAAACAAAAGATAATTAAATTGATTTTTTAAAAGAATTTTTTTAATTTAAGGGAAGAAAAAGGAGGTTAAAATGAAAAAATATACTTCTATTTTAACAGTTTTATTTATTGTAATTTTTACTTTTTCACTGGGAGCTAAAACAAATAAGTTAAAGGTATTTATTTCAGTAGATATGGAGGGGATATGCGGAGTTATAAACTGGGAAGAGGTAAGTAGGGATGGTCGTGATTACAATTTATTCCGTAAATTAATGACTGAAGAAACTAACGCAGCTATAGAGGGAGCGCTCGAAGCTGGAGCCACAGAAATAGTTGTGAGAGATTCACACGGTAGCGCGAGAAACATTCTTCCTGAACTTTTAAATCCAGCAGCTGAACTAATACGCGACTGGTCAGGAGGTCCACTCCAAATGATGGAAGGAATAGATGAGACTTTTGATGCAGTAATATTCATTGGTTATCATGCTCGAGCTGGAACTCCAGATGCTGTTTTAGAACATACAATGAGTGGAAGAATTTATGATTTAAAGCTAAATGGGAAATTAATGCCTGAAGCAGGTTTAAATGCTGCAATAGCAGGCTATTTTGGAGTTCCTGTTGTTTTGGTAGCTGGCGATTTAGCCATTACAAAACAGGCAAAGGAGCTTTTAGGAAAAGTGGAAACAGTAGCTGTAAAAGAAGGAATAGGAGAAGCTGCAAAAATGTCACATCCTAAAAAAGCAAGAGAATTAATTAAAGAAAAGACAATTTTTGCTCTTAGAAATTTAAAGAAATATAAACCATTTAAATTGAATCCTCCTTATACAATGGAAATTACCTTTACGAGTGAAGCAAATGCCCATAGAGCATCATTTATTCCAGGAGCTAAAAGAACCGGACCTCGCTCAGTTTCTTTTACAAGCAATGATTTTATAGAAGTCCTTAAATTTTTTGTAACTGCACTTCGAGTTTAAATTTCTTGAAATAGTGAGATAAAGCAAGTTAAAATTTAAAGTAAGAAATAATTTAATGTTAAACAAAAAAATCATCAAGCAATTAAAAAAAATCGTAGGTTCAAAATGGGTTCATGAAGAAATAGAAAAAAGAATTTGCTATTCTTATGATGCAACTCGATTAGAATATTTACCAGAAATAGTAATTATGCCTGCATCTGAGGAAGAAATATCTCAAATTCTAAAAATAGCAAATCAAAATTTAATTCCCATCTATCCTCGTGGTGCTGGGACAGGAATGAGTGGAGGCTCTTTGCCTGTAAAGGGAGGAATAGTTCTGGTAATGACTCGGATGAATAGGATAATTGAAATCAATAGTGAAAACTTAACAGCTACTGTTGAGCCTGGAGTTATAACCGCAGATTTACAAAAAGAAGTGGAAAAATTAGGATTATTTTACCCTCCTGATCCTGCAAGTGTTAAATTTTCCACTATTGGCGGAAATGTAGCTGAATCAGCTGGAGGACTTCGCTGTCTTAAATATGGAACAACAAAAGATTATGTATTGAAAATCAGAGCTGTATTGCCAAATGGAGAAATAATAATAATAGGTTCGGAGACAATGAAAAGCGTGGTTGGTTATGATCTAACCCGACTATTGGTTGGTAGTGAAGGAACATTAGCTGTTTTTACTGAAATCACACTGAAATTAATTCCTAAACCAGAATTTAAAAGAACATTAATGATCACTTTTAAAAATATTTTAGAAGCTGGAAAAACAGTTTCAGAAATAATAAAAAATAGAATTATTCCCTCAGCCATGGAGTTTATAGATGAAGAGGGAATTAATTGCTTGAGAGCTTATGCTTATCCGGAATTATCAAAAGCTGGTGCCTTTTTATTAATTGAACTTGATGGTTCAGAAGAAGAGGTGAACAAGTATCTGGAAAAAGTAAAGGATATATGTGTTCAGTATAAAGCTCAGAAAATAGAGATTGCAAAAGACGAAGAGGAAAGTGAGAAAATATGGGAAATTCGCCGTTCCATTTCTCCAGCCCTTTATCAAATTGCACCTCATAAAATAAATGAAGATATATGTGTTCCTCGAAATAAAATTCCAGCTATGATTGAAAAAATAAATTCACTTTCAAAAGAAAGTGGTTTAAAAATTATATCATTTGGTCATGCTGGAGATGGAAATATTCATGTAAATATTATGACTGATTTGGATAAAGAGGGGGAAAAGGAGAAAGTTGAGCAAGTAGTTAAAAAACTTTTTAAAGCTACTTTAGAATTGAATGGAACAATTTCAGGTGAACATGGAATAGGAATAACAAAAAAACCCTTTCTCCCAATGGAAATTTCAGCAAAGGAATTAGAATTAATGAAGAAAATTAAAAAAATATTCGACCCGAATAATATTTTAAACCCAGGAAAAATTTTTGATGAATGAAAATCTCTTAACAGAAGTTGAAAAGGAATTGAGCAAATGTAATCGTTGCGGAACCTGCACAGCATATTGCCCTGTTTTTCTTCAGACAAATGAAGAGTGGCATTCTGCTCGTGGTAGAATGGCTCTTCTTGAAGCAGTTGCAAAAAAGAGAATAAAAGAGAGTGCCTTTTATAAAGATGTTATTTTTTCTTGTTTATATTGCCATACCTGTGTAGAAAATTGCCCAAGTGGAGTTGCGGTTGATGAATTCATTATTCTTGCCCGAGAGCAATACATTAATAAAAAAGGACTGCCTCTAATTCAAAAACTGGGTCTTGAAACTTTAAAAAATAAAAAAACATTAGAAACAGGAATAAAAACCCTTGGATTGCTCGAGAGGTATTCTCCAAATTTTATAAAAAAAATATTCCTTTCCCTGCTTAGCAAAAACGGAAATCGCACAATTCCTCCTTTTGCTAAAAAACCTTTAAGTAAACAATTGCCAGAAAAAATTCCAGTAAAAAAGCCAAAATTGAAAGTTGCTTTTTTTACTGGCTGTTTAATTGAATATATTTATCCTGAAATTGGAATTTCGTTAGTAAATTTGCTTAAAAATCAGGGAATTGAAATTATAATACCTAAGGAACAATATTGTTGCGGAATTCCTTTGCTGACATCAGGCGATAGAGAAGGGGCAGAATTTCTTGCAAGAAAAAATATTGAGCTTTTCACCCAGCTTGATGTTGATTACATTGTAAATGCATGTGCTACATGTGGCTCAACACTTAAAGACTATGAAAAACTACTTGGAAAATGGAAATTGGAAAATGGAAATTCAAAATTCAAAACTCAAAATTCAAAATTATCAATCGGGAATTGGGCAGAGAGAATTTATGATATAAGTGAGTTTTTAGTTAAGTTTACTGATTTAAAATTCAATGCAACAAGAGAAGCAAAGGTTACATATCATGACCCTTGTCATCTGAGAAAAAGGCAGAGAATTTATGAGGAACCAAGACAGATTTTAAAATCCATGCCTTCAATTGACTTTATTGAGATGGAAGAAGCGGATTTCTGCTGTGGTGGAGGAGGACTTTTCAGTTTTAAATATTATGATATTTCAAAGAAAATAGCTCTTAAAAAAATCAAAAACTCAGAACAAACCCAAGCAGATTATATTGTTACGGGTTGTCCAGGTTGTATTTTACATTTGAATGACATTTTAACTCAAAAAAAATCCGACCAAAAAGCAATTCATTTAATAGAATTAATTAAATGAAAAAAATAGACTGGAAGTTATACTTTATCGCTGATTTTGAGAGTTCAAAAGGAAAAGATCTGGTGTGGATTGTTGAGGAAGCTGTGAAGGGTGGAGCAACTGTTGTCCAGCTTAGAGCCAAGAGTATTTCTACTCGGGAATTTTTAGATATTAGTATGAAAATTCACTCTTTTCTGAAGAAAAAGAGGGTTCCATTAATCATAAATGATAGAATAGATATCGCTCTGGCACTTGATGCAGACGGAGTTCATCTTGGTCAGAAAGACATGCCTCTTCAAATTGCCCGTAAAATTCTTGGAAAGGAAAAAATAATAGGCATTTCAGTTAACAATATAGAGGAAGCAATGGAAGCAGAAAACAATGGAGCTGATTATCTGGGAGTTGGACCTGTTTTTCCAACCACGACGAAACCAGATGTCAGAGCTCCTCTCGGAATAGAAGGGCTTCGAAAAATCCGAGAAAAGATAAAAATTCCAATAATAGCTATTGGGGGGATTAATAAAAGCAATGTTCATGAAGTATATTCAACTGGAGTAGATGGAATAGCAGTTGTCTCAGCTATTATTTTATCACCTGATCCTTGTCAGGCTGCTGAGAAGTTAATTGAAGAAATTAAGATATAAGAATTACAATTAAGTAAGCGACAATTTTTGTCAAGAAGTGACAATTTTTGTCAAGTATTAAATGCCACCTACATATTGTCTTCTCTAAATTATTGAAAAAAAAGCATTAAAGAACATTAAATTTGGCATTAATATTGCATTTAAATATAAATGGAGGAGTGTAAATGAAAAATTATATTGATGATAGTAATAAGACAAAGTCCCAACTTATAAGAGAAATAATAAAATTACGCCAACGAATTACTGAATTGGAAAAAGCAGAAATAAAGCGAAAAAAAGCAGAAAAAGCACTCCGTGAAAGCGAGGAAAAATATCGTATAACGCTGGAATCAACTGGAACGGCGACAACAATTATAGAAGAAGATACTACATTATCACTTGTAAATTCCGAATTTGAAAAACTTAGTGGATATTCAAAAAAGGAGATAGAAGGTAAAAAAAGCTGGACTGAATTTGTGGTAAAAGAAGATTTAGAAAAAATGAAAGAATATCATCGTCTTAGAAGAATAAATGAAAATTTAGCTCCAATAAATTATGAATTCCGTTTTATTGATAAACAAGGCAAAATTAAAGACATATTCATCACTATTCGTATGATTCCTGGGACAAAAAAGAGCGTTGCATCTTTAATAGATATTACTGAATATAAACGAAGAGAAAAGGAATTGAAAATACTTTTTCAAATTGCATCATTATTAAATTCTGGATTAAATTTGCAGGAAATATTAGAAAAAATAGTTGATGCAATTAATGAAGTATTAAGATTTAATTACTGTTCAATTCGATTAGTTGATAAAGAAAGAAATGTTCTTGTTACAAAAGTAATAAGAGGAGTAGGAGAAGAATACTGGAAATATATAAAAGAAGTTCCTATTGGAAAACATGACTATGATTTAAGTGGTTTAACAGCATTAGAAGGAAAACCTCATTATGTTCGAGATTTAATGACCCTTAATTTCCCTAAAGAAGTGAAGGAAAATCTTATTAAGAAATTTAATTTTAAATCATATCTTTGCATTCCTATTAAAGTAAAGAATGAAGTACTCGGTGTTTTAAGTATTATGACTCAAGAATATAAAGAATTCTCAAAAAATGAAATGAGGCTTCTTATTACCTTTGCTGAATTAGCAGGTCAAGCCGTTTCAAGAGCTCAGCTCTATGATTTAATCAAAGAATCAGAAAAAAAGTATAAAACAATGGTAGAAACTGCAAATGACCTTATTTGGATGTTAGATACAAAGGGAAATCTTACCTATTTTAATAAGAGAGTAGAAGAATTAATCGGATATAAATTAAAAGATTGGGAAGGTAAAAACTTGGTCGGATTAGTTGTTCCAGAAGACTTGCCCAAGATTGAAAAGGCTTTTGAAGAGGCATTAAAAGGAAAACCTCAGAGTTATAAGATGCGCATTTATAACAAAGACAAAAAAATTTTTATTCTTTCAGTCAATACGGCTCCTATATTTAATAAGAAAGGAAAAGTGGTAGGGATAGTAAGCTTTGGTAGAGATATCACTCAAGAAGCAGAATTGCAGCAAAAGCTTTCAACAATTTATAAGCTAAATCAAAAGATGACATTATCTTCAAATATTAATGAAATCATTCAAGCCGGCCTGAATGCTGTAGAAAATATTTTAGATTTTAACAATTCAGCAGTACTTTTAGTAGATGAAGAAAATAATGAACTTTATGTTAAAGCCAAAAGAGGGAGTGGGGAAAGTTTAAAGTTACCATTAAATGGTAATAAGGGAATAACAGTTTTGGTTGCTAAAACTGGTAAACCAATTATTGTTCCTGATATAAGAAAGGAACCCCGATATGTTGGTAAAAAAGGAAAGATGCTTTCAGAAATGGCGGTTCCTCTTATAGTTAAAAATAAAATTATTGGTGTTTTAAATATTGAAAGTGAAAAGTTAAATGCTTTTAAGGAGGCGGATCTAAAATTACTTCAAATTCTTGCAGCTGGTATGGCAACAGCTATTGAAAATGTTAGATTGATTGAAAATTTACGCATATCTGAGAGTTTATATAAATCTCTCTTTGAATTTAATAAAAGTGTTTTAGAAAATTCTCCCGCAGGAATAGCAAAACTTAATAGTGAAATGAAAATTACATATGTAAATATGGAATTTAGAAAAATAGTTAGAGAATTAACCGGGAAAATATCGAAGATTAAAGGAAAAGATGCAAGAGAAATTCCTATATTAAAAGGAAATAAAATATTAGATGCATTTAATAATCTTCTAAAAGGTAAAAAAATATCCTGTGAGACTTTCTTTATATCAAAAAAAGGAAAGAGGATTTATATTTCTTTAAGTGGAGTTCCTATGTTTAAAGAAAATGAATTTAAAGGAGCCGTTTTACTCTTGAATGATATTACAGAGTTTAAAGAACTTGAACAGCAGCTTCTCCAAGCCCAGAAAATGGAGAGTATCGGGAGATTAGCAGGTGGTATAGCTCATGATTTTAATAATCTTCTTACTTCCATTTTAGGGTATGCTGAGATGATACAAATGAGAGTCTCGCCTCAAGATATGACTTATAACTATATAAATCAAATAATAAATGCATCAGAACGAGCAAGAACTCTTATTGAAAAAATTATGATTTTTAGTCGAAAAGCAATTGCTCAACAAAAAATTATAAATTTAAATAACCTAATAGAGAATTTCAAAGACATGCTCGAACGCATTCTTGGAGAGGATATTGAATTAAAATTTGTGCTTGAAAAAGACCTTGGAAATATTAAAGCAGATCCACATCAAATTGAACAAATTATAATGAATTTAGCCGTGAATTCTCGTGATGCTATGCCTAAAGGAGGGAAACTCATCATTGAAACAAAGAATGTTGAATTTGATCAAAAAAGTATACAAAAGCCATCTTCTCTAACCCCGGGAAAATATATTCTTTTATCAGTGATTGATACTGGATGCGGCATAGAAGATAAAATCCTTCCATATATATTTGAGCCGTTTTTTACAACAAAGAAAAAAGGAGAAGGAACCGGTTTGGGATTGTCCACTGTATATGGAATTGTTAAACAGAGTAAAGGTCATATTGAAGTTGAAAGTCAAGTAGGAAAGGGAACAACAGTTAAGATTTACTTTCCAAGAGTTGAAGAAAAAGTTCAGGAAATTATTAATTCTAAAATATCAGTATCTGAGTTTTCTCGTGGGAAAGGGACAATCCTTATAATTGAGGATGAAGAAAGCGTTCGTGAACTCATAGTAAATATTCTTTCTCAACATGGTTATGAAACTTTATGCGCGGAGAATGAAGAGGAGGCTTTAAATATATGGGAAAAATATAACGAGAAAATAAATTTAGTTCTTACTGATATAGTTATTCCAGGTACAAGCGGATGGGAGATTGCTAAAAAATTGATTGAATCAAAACCAAAGCTTAAAATTCTTTATATGACAGGTTATGCAGAGAATATAATTTCAAAATATATGACTTTAGAGGGAAATATTCCCTTTCTCCAAAAACCTTTTACCTCAAACGAGCTTCTATTAAAAATACAAGAACTTATAGGTTCTTAATACTTAATCATCCTATTTTTGAGAATAAACTCACAGTTATTATATAACAATAATGTTTTAAGTCTAATTAAAACTTTTGCCTTAGTTTGAACAGG
>CAZWBN010000080.1:0-7892 GCA_964632095.1 uncultured Clostridia bacterium
ACATTTCTTTTCCCTCCCTGGAATGAATAACCAGGGAGAAATTTTATCACTTTCGATGATATTTTATTTTGGTCTAACGTGGGGGATTGACAAAGTTTAATATCTGATATATTATAAATCAGTCTTGAAATCTGAAGCTAAAAGTATAAGATATTTAGCTATGAAAGGAGGTGATAGAGGGCTAATAAAAGTAAGATAACTTAATTTTAACTTTAAAATTAACTTTAAAAGGAGGTCAATATGAAAAAAAGAATCTTATTTCTGTTAGTAAGTTTGAGTGTGTTTTTGGGAATGTCTCTTGCACAAGTGGGACAAACAGGAGCAATAAAAGGAAGTGTAACGACAGAAGATGGAACTCCAATGCCAGGTGTAACTGTAACCATTAAATCTCCTGCTTTAATAGGTCAAGTGGTAACTGTGACAAATGAAAGGGGAGTATATCGTGCTCTGAATTTACCTCCAGGAAATTATGAGATTACTTTTGAGTTAGAGGGTTTTACAACTGTTATTCGTAAAGGCATTGTGGTTAATGCAAATTTTACAATTACAGTTGACGTGGTAATGGAACCTGCAAAAATAGAAGAAACAATAACAGTAACGGGTAAATCTCCCACAGTAGACCGTCAATCTACGGCAAAAGTAATTACCATGGATAGGGAATTTCTTCAGTCAGTCCCCGCAGGTCGTGACCTCAATTATCTCCTAAACATGGCTCCCAGTACTACCGGAAACTCCACATTAGGTGCTACGGTTAGAGACAATCTCTACGCTATGGATGGCGTTGAAATTAACGACCCTTCTGTTGGAACTATTGCGGGAAATCCCATAAGTATGGAAATCGCAGAAGAAATTTCTGTCCAGATTGGCGGTGTTAGCGCGGAATGGGGTTCTGTTAAAGGTGGAATTGTAAATATCGTCACCAAGTCCGGTGGTAATCGCGTGAGTGGAGACATTCATGTGCTATATGAGCATGAGGATTTAAAATCAGATAATACTAAGGGAACGCCATTTGAAGGTCAAACAACTGGAAACAAGTTCTGGATAGAGCCAAGCTTTTCCATTGGCGGACCTGTGATAAAAGACAAATTGTGGTTCTTCTTGAACTTTACTTATCGTGGTTGGGAATACTTCGAACCAGGATTCCCTTATGATGGTCCCGAGATTCCTTTAAAGGATGGAAGCTACAATCCGTACTTCAAACTCACTTTCCAGCCAAGCCAGGCTGACAGGCTTTTTCTCAGTATGAGTTATAAAAAACGAGACGAGAAACCCGGTTGGGGGAGTAAATGGGACAATATTGATACAGTCCAGAATGTTTTTAGAAGAATCATTATTCCAAGTTTTCACTGGATCCATACCTGGGGACCAAACTTTATCACCCATTTCAAAGCTGGAGCTCTCTTTTACAAGTGGGATTTTGTACCCACTGCCAACGGAGCAAAACCATTGTATTGGGAATACACCACTGGTCTTTCCTCTAATGGGAGCGGATTTGAGGATCTCTATCAAAGGACACGAGTTCAAGTGAATTTTGATGGAACCCTTTATGTAGACAATCTGGCTGGTAGCCACGAAATCAAATTTGGTATCCAGAATAGCTTCCACTATACTCGGAGAAGGACGAATGTGTTTGGACCCAAGGACAGCGGTGGACTCACCCGGCTCTATGTGTATACCTACTACGGCACACCCTATATGGCTGAATGGGCTCTTGGATTCAATCAAATCTGCCATTCCCTGAATTCAGGCTTGTTCTTCAATGACGCATGGCAAGTTTCAAAACGCTTAACACTCAATCTTGGTTTAAGATTTGACTATAACTGGAATTACACACCGAAACAAAATGGTGCAGTAGGCGGTCCTGCCGAAGGAAGTCTTGCACATCTCGGATACCCTGATTTAACATGGGATTTGGATATTGAAGAAACCACCACGCACTTTAAATGGAAAACTTTCTCTCCGAGATTAGGAGTAATTTTTGACCTTACAGGTGATGGAAAAACTTTATTAAAAGCTAATTTCTCACAGTATCTCCAGGAGAACTATACCGCTATAACCTGGTTTGTATCTCCAGTCGGCTGGGTCTGGGTTACTGGATATACTGACTCCGAGGGGAATTTTACATGGCCATGGGGAATATGGCTACCAGGCTCCTATTACACAGTAGGTTACCCAGGTCATCCATTGGTTGCACCAAGGACTTATGAAGCAATTGTAGGATTGGAAAGAGAACTTTTTGAAGATGTTTCAGTTGGCGTGCGATTTATCCGAAGATGGGATAGAAAACTCATCGAAGATGTAAACGCAGCCGCACTTGACATGGAAGCCCTGATGGAAAGGGGTGAGCTTATTTGGAACTCTGACATGTGGCAACCTGTTACTGTTATTGATCCTTATAGCGGTGAACCTATCACATTCTATGACCAGGTATATTGGGATTCAGATTTGTATATGGTCAATCCTCCTGGCTTGAAACGGGATTATAAAGGTATTGAATTCACTATTAGGAAAAGGTTCTCCAGAGGCTGGTCTTTGGATTTCTCTTATACTTACCAGCAGTCGACAGGTCTTGTCCAGAATACTTACTGGGCGTCAGAGTTAGATGAGCCTCTCTACAATGACCCCAATGCTCATATCAATGCTTATGGAAGTATGGGATTGGAGAGACCCCATATGTTCAAGCTTGCAGGTGTGGTGAAAGGACCCTTTGGAATTAACATCAGTGGTTATATCCGTTACCTCAAAGGTCGTGCTCGTCCACGCTACGTCAACTCTGCGAACTTGGGACTGTGGTTTGATAAGACTATTATTGCTGAGAAATTCGGTTCCTATTACTTGCCCTATCTGTTTATTGTGGACCTCAGGTTGGAAAAAGAATTCAAGATCGGAGATGCTCTGGTGCTGAGAGTTTTCGGTGATGCCTTCAATCTTACTAATGCGAACACCACCACGGCATGGAATAACGACTCCAGTTCTCTATATCTTGAGTTCCATGAGACAACCGCCATCTTGGGTCCACGAGTCTTCCGGCTTGGAGCGAGAATCGAGTTTAACTTGTAGTTTTTTTGGGGAAAATGAAAATAAGGGAGGAGGTGTTGTGAAAACACCTCCTCTTTTTTCATTTTTGTTTAATACTTAAAAATGAAGAGATTTTATTATTTAATTAGTCTTTCATTATTTTTAGGAGTTATTACTCAATTATTAATAGCGGGGACAAATGCCAAAGAGTTGAGTTCAAAATACAAAAAGTGGTTGGATGTTGTTAGTTATATTATTACTCCTACGGAAAAAGAAGTTTTCCTTAAATTGAGAAATAACCGGGAGAGAGATGCTTTTATTAATCTTTTCTGGAACATGCGTGACCCTTCAAAAGGAACTCCGCAGAATGAGTTTAAAGAGGAGCACCTTAGGCGATTTCAATATGTAAACCAGTATTTTAAATATGAGGGTAAGCCGGGTTGGAAAACAGAAAGGGGGAGAATTTATATTATTTTAGGTCCGCCGGTAAGTAGAAATGAAATAAATGTAAACGGTCTTCGCCCTATGGAGATATGGGAGTATTATGGTGGACCGCAAAAAGGTTTGCCTCCTGTGTTTAGGATAGTATTTTATAAACCATCTCCTGGAGAGGACTATAGGCTTTATATTCCTGCTGTGGATGGACCAGCTACATTACTGACTACCCCTATTGGTGAAGTAGCCCTTAACCCTATTAGTTTTACCGATTATTATGAAATCTACTGTAAAATTCAGGAAATTGAACCAGAGGCTGCAGAAGTTGCTTTAAGCTTGATTCCTGGTGAAGCTTTTAAAGATTTTCGTCCTTCGTTAAGAGATGCAAACTTAATATCCAAGATCTATGAGCTTCCTAAGAAAGGAATTAATGTCACTTATGCTAAGAATTTTTTGAATTACAAAGGAATTGTAGAAGTAAATGTAACAACTAATTATATAGATAATAAAAGTGAATTATATATTCTAAAAAATCCATTTTTGGATTTAAATTTTGTTCATTTAGCAATAGAGCCTGAACGTTTATCTGTTGAGTATTTACCGGAAAAAGATCAATACTATTGTCATTTTAAATTAACGATTAATTTGAGGAAAAAAGACCACATCATTCTTCAATATGATAAAGATTTTCCTCTCTACTTTACTAAAGAAGAGCTCAAATCAAATATGAATCAGGGTTTAATTATTACTGATTTTTTCCCTGTGATAGAAGGTGAATATGACTTGAGAGTGATTCTAAGAAACTCAGTTAATGATGAAATTAGTTTTCTTGAAAAAACGATAAAGATAATGGACAAGGAGAACTTTCCAACCCTTTATGAGCCGATTTTATCTTATAGCATTTCTTCAAATCCTATAAGTGGTTATTCTCCTTTTAACATTTTAGGTTATAATATAAAAACAGATCCAAAGCAAATCTTTGGCTTAAATGATTCAATTAATGTCTTTTTCTGTGTTAGAAAAGCAAGCTATGGTCAAAAGACTCATTTGGTTATAGAAGTAGAAAACCAGGGGGGGCGGGCGCAGAAGCCATATTTTAAGAGATATTTTCTTTTAGTTCCTTCGAATAAAAAACTTTGGTTCACTTCTCAAAATTTGGGAAATTTGCCCTATGGAAATTATATTTTGAGAGCAAAATTGAAAAATGAAGAAGATGTGATTTTTGATGCAAAGGAAATACATTTTCAGGTTTCTACTTTTCCAAATGTTCCTCACCCTCCCATAATTTCAAAAATTTTAAAATCAAAAGATAGATTTATTTTCTTCTTTATAATTGCTACTCAATATCAGAAAACAGGACAATTTTCAAAGGCAGAACATTACTATGAGAAAGCTTTGGCTCTAAATAACTCCTATTCTCCTCTTATAAAAATGTATGCAAACTTTTTATTACAGAGAAAGAAGTATGACAAAGCCTTAGCGGTGATTGAAAATTTGAAAAATAAAGAAAAGGAAGCATTTACATATTATAGCTTAAAGGGGAGAGCACTTTATTATAAAAAAAATTATTATAGCGCAATAGATTCTCTCTTTAAAGCAAATGAAATTTATGATAGTGACATTGTTGTTTTGAATACTCTTGGATTAGCGTTTCTCAAGATTGGAGAAAAAGAAGAAGCTTTTAAGGTATTGTCCGCTTCTTTAAAAATAAATAAAAACCAGAAAAATATTGAAAATATATTACTTCAATTGAAGGAAGAACTGGGCAAATAAAAATATATATAAAAAAATAAATCAATTCAGGATGAGGCGATGAGATGTATGTAAAAAGTAAGTTTAATTTTTCCCTTTGTTTTTTGCTAATTATTTTTATTAAAATCCTCCTTGGTGGTATAAGCAATCCTGAGCCTGTAGAAGTTTATCAGCCGGATGGAACTAAGATTAAAATTCGAGTTTTTGGGGATGAATGGTTTAATTTTACTGAAACCATTGATGGATACACAGTAATGAAAAACAGCGAGGGATGGTGGGTTTATGCTATGAGGAATGATAAGGGTTATATTATTCCTTCAAATGTTATAGTTAATCCCGAATCTCTAAGAAGTCCACAAGAACTTAGTTTTATTAATAGTATTGGAAAACACATTAGACCTTCTGAAAATATTTCTCATAAATTTGCAAATTTAAACCCTTATCGCTTTCTTGATTTGAATAAGATAAGGAAAATTTCTAATGCTGTAAAGCTTATGGGGAAACTTAAATGGAAAGTCTGTGTTCTGCTTGTTGAATTTCCTGACCTCCCCCATAGAATCGAAAATTCAACCGAAGTATTTGCAAATATGTTCAATCAACTGAAGTGGGAAGGAGGAATTGGTTCATCAGGAAGTGTAAGGGATTACTTTCTTGAAGTTTCTTATAACAAATTTGTTATTCAAGCGGATGTTTATGGTTGGTTTGTGGCTGAACATTCATACAAGTATTATAGTTGGGACAAACCGGACAAATGGGACAGGTCTCGGGAGCTTGCAAAAGATGTGATTACGAAAGCTGACCCTTATATTGATTATTCCTATTATGATAATGATAATGATGGAACAGTTGAAGCCTTAGTAATAATTCATGCGGGTCCCGGAGCTGCGGAAAATGGAGATTTACAGTATATATGGCCTCATAACAATTGGTTTAACAACCCTGTGGCGACAGATGGAGTTAAAATAGAAAATTATGCTCTTGTAGAGGAAATTCAATATAATAGACTTTCAGGCATCGGAATGATAACTCATGAATTTGGGCATATTTTGGGGTTGCCAGATCTTTATGATACTGACGGGAGTTCATATGGAGTTGGTAATTGGTGTGTTATGGGTATGAGTGCATGGCTAAACTATGGAAGAACACCTTCCCATTTATGTGCCTGGGCAAAGGAACAATTAGGATGGATAACTCCTGAGATAATAAGTGAGGATGGTGATTTTATATTTAAAAATGTTGAAAAATACAAAAATATTTATAAATATCCTACCGCCATTATTGAGGAATATTTCTTAATAGAAAACAGGCAAAAAATCGGATGGGATGCATTTTTACCTGGGGATGGTTTACTCATATGGCATATTGACAATAGAGCCTTAGATAACAGCAATGAAAATCATAAAAAGGTAGATTTAGAAGAGGCGGATGGGTTGAGCCAATTGGATAATGCAGTTAATAGAGGGGATATAGGCGACCCTTATCCAGGAACTTCAAACAATAGAATATTCAATTATGTTAGCAATCCTAATAGTCGCACTTACGATGGTGCCAACTCAGGGTTAAATATTGAGAATATTAGTGATTCTTCGGAAATCATGAGAGCCCATATTCTAATTCGTATGGATAAAAAAGGCAAAGCTAGGAGATAAAAGTAAAAGTTTTTATTTTTTTTCAAGAGAATTGATTAATTTTCTAACAGATTCAGCTTGTGGATGATCGGGAGATAACTCAAGAAATTTCTTGAGATATTCCAGTGCAGGGGGAATATCCCCTTTATTTAGATAAGCATATCCCAATTTAAGATAATAAATTTCCTCTTTTGGGTTTAATTGGAGTGCTAATAGATAATATTTTATTGCCTCATCCACTTTTCCAGCTTTAAACATGATTTCTGCAGTATTGTAAGCAATTGCAGGGTCTTTGGGAGGGTTAATTTCCATGGCTAATTTGTAGTTATTCGCTGCTTCTTCATATTTCTCCTGGTCCATGTAAATTTCCGCAATTGAAATATGAATTTTTGCTAATTTTTCTTTTATTTTGGGGTCGTTTTCTTTTTCTTTAAGCAATTTTAATGCTTCTTTAAACTCTTCTATTGCAGAATCATATTTTTTAAGTTTTGAATAAACTATTGCTAAATTATAATGAGCCATTGGAAAAGACGGATATTTATTTACAAATTCTTCAAATATTTTAAGAGCTTTAGTATAATTTCCATTTTCACACAAATTAAAAGCTTTCTCTACCTTTTTTTTATCTTCAGGAGATATAATCTCTGGGAGTTGTATTGCGGACAATTTCTTCATCACAATATGCTGTTCTGGATTGCGATTAATTCCAGAAAGAAAAACTTCTGAAACAAGTGTTTGATAACCTTGCTTAGAGAAAGTGAATCTATAAATACCTTTACCGAATCCCATAAAAACCCATTTCCCCTTTTTGTCACTCATCGTTTCCATTTTGAATTCATACTTGATTGATTCCATAATAATTTTTACATTTGGAATTGGATTTCCATCTTCATCAATTATATATCCAACTACTCGACCATTTCCCCTTCCTTCCTGACCATAAATTGAAATACAAAATAGAATTGTAAAAAAAACTAAAAATTCGAAATATTTTTTCATTTTTCCTCCCTTATCTTGTCTTAAGGCAATAATTTTATCACTGATGTCATACTCACCGCA
>CAZWBN010000081.1:0-7837 GCA_964632095.1 uncultured Clostridia bacterium
AATTAGTAAATGATAACTTTGATATATCTTGAGATAAATCTTTTTGTTTTTCTTCCTTAGGCAAGGGTTTTGTTAATGCTCTTTCAAAAACTTCATCCATATTCTCTACTAAGCGAATTTCTATTTTCTCTAATATCTTTGGAGGAATATCCTTTAAATCCGGCTTATTATCAACAGGGATTAAAACTTCTTTCACCTCAGCCCTATGTGCTGCTATTAATTTCTCTTTTATTCCACCTACTGGAAGTATCTTCCCCCTTAAAGTTATCTCCCCTGTCATAGCCACATCTTTATTCACAGGAATTCCCGTTAAAAGAGATATAACTGCTGTTGCTATAGTTATTCCCGCTGATGGACCTTCCTTAGGCACTGCCCCTTCAGGAACATGTATATGAATATCATAATTTTTATGAAGATTTTTTGCAATTCCAAGTTCAAGCAATTTCGACTTCACATAACTGAAAGCAGTTTGAGCTGACTCCTGCATTATCTCACCGAGTTGTCCTGTAAGGGTTAAATTGCCTTTCCCCTGAACCATTGTAGCTTCAAATGTAAGAAGCTCTCCCCCAAATTCAGTCCAGGCTAATCCGTAAGCTACTCCAACCTCACTCTTTCTCTCCTTTTCCTGTCTTCTATATTTCGGGACCCCAAGATATTCTCCTACCTTTTCTTTTGTTATTACCTCAGAGAAATCCTTTCCATAGGTCACGACTTTTCTTGCCACTTTTCTACAAATGGAACTAATCTCTCTTTCAAGATTTCTAACTCCTGCTTCTCTTGTATAACTTCTTATAATTTCCAGAATTCCTTCATCTGTGAATTTAATATTTTTCTCAATTAAACCATGAGCTTTCATCTGTTTTTTCACAAGAAAATGCTTACCTATTTGAAGTTTTTCATCCTCTGTATAACCAGGGATTCTTATAACTTCCATTCTATCAACAAGCGCTTTTGGAATCGGCTGGAGGACATTTGCTGTTGTAATAAACAATACCTGAGAGAGGTCAAATTCTGTATCGAGATAATGGTCTAAGAAAGTATTATTCTGCTCAGGGTCTAAAACCTCAAGCAAGGCTGCAGCAGGGTCCCCTCTAAAGTCCATACTCATTTTATCAACTTCGTCAAGGAGGAAAACTGGATTTTTTGTTCCTGCCTTTTTAATCATTTGAATTATTCTGCCTGGATATGCTCCAATATAAGTTCTCCTGTGACCTCTAATTTCTGCTTCATCCCTCACTCCTCCAAGAGAAAGTCTTACGAATTTTCTCCCTGTGGCGCGTGCAATTGAGCGAGCTAGTGAGCTTTTACCAACTCCAGGAGGACCTACAAAACAAAGTATAGCTCCTTTAGGTTTTTTAACTAATTGACGAATAGCAAGATATTCAAGAATTCTTTCTTTTACTTTATCCAGCCCATAATGGTCCTCGTTTAATATTTTCTCTGCTAATTTCAAATCCCTCTTCTCCCGAGATTTCTTCTCCCAAGGAACAGCAAGTAACCAGTCAAGATAATTCCGAGATACTGTAGCTTCAGCAGACATTGGTGGCATTGATTCCAATCTTTCAAGTTCTTTATAGGCTTTCTCTTTAGCATCTGAGGGCATAGGAGTAGTTTCTATTCTATGCCTTAATTCCTCAATCTCATTATACTGGTCATCTCTCTTCATTCCAAATCCTCTTCCAAAAATCTTCTGTTTCACATCTTGACCAGGTGGAGAAATCTTCTTTTTGCCTTTCCCTTCTACACGAATTCTTATTAATTCATTCTCAAGTAAAAAAGCCAGCCTTCGTAGCCTTTCATTTGGATTTATGGTCTCAAGTAAATTTTGTTTCTCTTCCAGAGGGAGATAAAGGTGGGAAGCTATTATATCAGCTATTCTTTCCGGAGTATTATCTCTAAGAGCAGGAATAATTGATTCAAAATTTATATTCCTGCTGATTTTCACATATTCTTCAAATAATCCTAAAACCTGCTGAAGAACATCTTTAACTTCTTCATGAGATATATTTATTCTAAAAATTTCTTTTGAAAGTACCTCATAAAATGGATAAATAGATAAAAATTCGAGTATTCGAGCCCGTTTTCTTCCCTCAACAACTACTTTAATATTATTATCTGCTGTCCTAACAGTTTGGACTATTTTAGCTATTATTCCAACTGTATAAATATCTTTTGGCTTAGGAATATCTAAAGTAGGGTCTATTTGAGCAGAAAGGAAAATCAACCTGTCCTTTTCCATTGCCTTTTCAAGAGCCTGTATAGAAGAACTCCGCCCTATAATAAATGGAACAAGAGTACTTGGAAAAATTACCAGATCTCTTAAAGGTATTAAAGGATACGCCTTAATCACTTCTGATTTTTCATATTTTTCATACATTTTATATACCTACCACCTTTCCTATTTTTTTAAAATCGAATTTTTTCTTCTCTACAATTTCTGCTGTGATAACAAATTTTTTGATATTTCGATTACTGGGGAGATGATACATTAAATCAAGCATCAAATCCTCTATGATTGCTCTTAATCCTCTTGCACCAACTTTTTTCTCTATGGCTTTCTTTGCTATTAGCTTTAAAGCATCAGGTGTGAATTCTAAATCAACCCCTTCCAATTCAAAGAGCTTCTTAAACTGTTTAACTATTGCATTTTTCGGTTGAGTTAAAATATCAATTAAATCTTTCTCATCCAGATCATCTAAAATTGCTACAATAGGAAATCTGCCAACAAATTCTGGAATCATACCAAATTTTATCAAGTCCTGGGGTTGAATATTTTCATAAATATTGTCTTCTTTCTTCCTCCTGACACGTTCGGATTTAAAACCGACTGTTGTTTTCCCTATTCTGTGGGCAATGATTTTATCCAATCCTACAAAAGCGCCTCCACATATAAAAAGGATATTTGTAGTATCAATTGGGATAAACTCTTGATAAGGATGCTTCCTGCCTCCTTGAGGAGGAACATTTGCTATTGTCCCTTCTATTATTTTCAGAAGTGCCTGTTGAACTCCCTCCCCGGAAACATCCCTTGTTATAGAGGGACTATCACTCTTTCGGCTTATCTTATCAATCTCGTCAATATAAACAATACCCTGCTGGGTTTTCTCTATATCACCATTAGCAGCCTGATAGAGCTTTAAAATAATATTTTCCACATCCTCTCCCACATATCCTGCTTCAGTTAGAGTTGTAGCATCAGCTATTGCAAATGGAACAGATAAAATTTTTGCTAAAGTTTGAGCCAGCAATGTCTTACCAGTTCCTGTAGGACCAATCAACAGGATATTACTTTTTGAGATTTCAACATCTTTTAAAGCTTTTTGAAGTCTGATCCTTTTATAATGATTATATACAGCTACTGAAAGTTTCTTTTTAGCCTTTTCCTGACCAATTACATATTCATCAAGAGCTTTTTTAATTTGATGAGGTGTGGGAATTCTTTCTCTTATATATTTTTCTTCTTCTCTAACTCTATCAGAAGTAATAATAGAATGAGCAACCTCTATACAACTGTCACAAATATAAACCCCGTTCGGTCCTGCGATAAGTTTTTTCACCTGGGATTGGGGTCGACTACAAAAAGAACACCTTACATTTGCCCCAAATCTTTCGTGATAATTGTCTCTCATTATTACTCTCTCTTTTTAAAATTCATATTTTAAATTTCAAGGAAGGCTATTTTCTTTTAGCAATAACATTATCAATTATTCCATATTTTTTTGCCTGTTCTGGTGTCATTATAAAATCCCTCTCCAGATCCTCCTGTATTTTTTCCTTTGGCTGACCAGTATGCTTCGTTAAAATTTCATTGAGTCTTTCCCTAATTCTTAAAATTTCCTTTGCATGTATTGCAATGTCCGAAGCCTGACCCTGAAAACCTCCAACCGGCTGATGCAAAATAATTCTTGAATTTGGAAGAGCATATCGCTTACCTTTTGCTCCAGCAGCCAGAAGCAAAGCTCCCATGCTTGCAGCCTGTCCTATACAAATAGTTGAAACATCTGGTTTTATGAATTGCATTGTATCATAAATGGCTAATCCAGCGGTAACTATTCCTCCCGGTGAATTTATATAAAGGTAAATATCCTTATCCGGATTTGTAGCCTCTAAATATAACATCTGTGCAATGACCAGATTAGCGACATTATCATCTATCTCAGAGCCTATGAAGATTATATTATCTTTAAGAAGACGAGAGTAAATATCATATGCTCTTTCTCCCCTTCCATCCTGTTCAACTATTAAGGGAACCCAAGTCATTACTAAACCCTACTTTTAATTATAGCCTCTTTCAATAAAAAGTCAACTGTCTTCCTGATTAACAAGTTGAGTCTCAAATCTTCTATCCTATCTTCTTTTTCCATCTCTTTCCTCATTATACTATATGGAATTTTATTAATCTCAGCTAATTTCTTAATCTCTTTATCAATCTCTTCTTCTTTTACCTGAATGTTTTCCTTCTTGGAAATTTTTCTAAGAATTAAATAATGTTTAACTCTTTTTTCTGCTTCTGGTCTTAATTTCTCGAATAAATCTTTCATTTCTTTCTCATTTAATTTCCTCTCATTCAATCCTTCCTCCCTCATCATTGTTCTAATCTGGGTATCGACAAGAATTTTAGGAACTTCAAAATCCATCTTTTTAGAAATTTTTTCCAGTATTTCCCCTGCCATTTCCTCTTTCGCCAGTCTATCTTTTTCTTTTTTTATTTTTTCTTTAATGTCTTTTTTTAAATCGTCCAAATTATTATACTCACCTAAACTCTTAGCAAAATCATCATTAATTTCTGGTAATTTTTTCTCTTTTATATTTAAAACTTTCACATAATACTCTATTCTCTTCCCAGCTAATTTTGAATCTTCATAGTTATCGGGATAACTTATTGAAAAACTTTTTTCTTCATTTATTTTCATTCCAATAAGATTCTCATTAAAAACAGGGTCATTTGAAGGATGCCCTGCAATAACAGTTATCTTCTCGGCTGGTAAATTTTTCTCTTCATTTAAGTACTTTCCTTTGACCTCCACAATTATATAATCTCCCTTTTGAACCGTCTTTCTTTTTGAAGGAATAAATTCCGCATGCCTCTCCTGTAAACTTTTTAAATATCTTTCAACTTCCTCCTTTTTTACTCCAATTTTCCTTTTTTCTACCTCAATTCCTTTGTAATTCTCAACATCAAAATCTGGAAGGATTTCAAAAAAAACAGAAAAAGTGAGAGGCTTACCCTCTTCATAATTAATTTCCTTAACAACCGGGGAGTCAAGAGGGCTTATTTTTTTCTCCTTAAATACTTCATTCAACACTTCGGGTATCAATTCGTTTATTAAATCATTTCTGATCTCATCATTATATAGTCTCTTTATCAAATCTTTTGGTGCTTTACCAGGTCTAAAGCCTCTTATTTTAACTCGGTTAATATATCTTTTTATAATTTCTTCTTTTTTTGATTCTACCCTTTGAGAAGGGACCTCAATTTCCAGTACCTTCTGACACTGACTAATTTCTTTTAAATTACTTATTACATTCATTTTATATTATTACATATGGGCAGAGCGGGACTCGAACCCGCAATCCTTTAAAAGGAACTAGGTCCTAAGCCTAGCGCGTATACCAATTCCGCCATCTGCCCTTTTGTTTCTTTTATTCAGATTGGAAAATAATCTTAGATAATTTTTTAACATTTCTAAAAGACATTGTCAAATTTAAGGGAATTATTTATCTGGAAATTAGTTTGTAAAGCTTATCGGCTAAATCTGGATTTAAATTTCTTAAAATTCTGTATTCATCCATAGCGCTTAACCTATCTCTCAAATTATAATATGCAATTCCAAGATTATAATGGGCAAGAGCATGGTCTGGTTTTAATCTCACAGCTCTTTCAAGAGGTTGAAGAGATGCTTCATATTGCTTGAGAGCTATATAGCATGTTCCAAGATTGTAATACCCTTCTGGGTCATTTGAATTTAATTTCACATATTGCTGAAAGATCTTTAAAGCAGAGTCATATCTACCTGTTTGAAAATACACTATACCGAGATTATAATAAGCCAAGGCATAATTTGGGTCTAATGCAATAACCTGGTTAAAAACCCCTATAGCCTTATCATAATCCTTTAATTTAACATATTCAACTCCAAGGTTATAATATGAAGCGGGATTATAGGGATTCTTTATAATAAGCTGTTTTGCTGCCTCCACAGCCTTATCATACTGACCTGCCCTATCATATAGCTTAACTAATTGACTATAATAGGCTTCTGCACCTTCTGGATTCAATTTAATAAGTTCATTATATAATTGAGAAGCTTTATCAAATTGATTCAATCTATCATAGCAGAGAGCCAGATAATAATTCACTTCAAAATTTTTTGGTCTTATCCCTTTAGCTTTTTCTAAAAATCTAATAGCATTTTCAGGTTCATCTATTCTGTAATAAATTTTTCCAAGCCTGGAATAAATGAATAAATCGGGCTGAGGATTTGGGTTCAGTTCCAGAAATTTCTGATAAGCTGATAGTGCTTCTCTATCTCTTCCCAATTCTTCATAAGCCACTCCAAGATTATAATAAGCATCCTTTAAATCCGGTTTAAGAGAAACTGCCTTTTCCAATGAAGTTATAGCTTTCTCATATTGTTTTAATTTAATATAAGAAAGTCCAAGCCCGTAATGAATTTCGGGAGAGTAAGCAAATTTATCCTTCACTTGTTCATATATTTCTACAGCTCTTTCATCCATCCCCAACTTACTGTAAATCAATCCTAACTTTGCTACATTAACATTAGCAGGAGAATTCATAAGTAATTTTTCCAAAAAAGTCCTTGCTTTTGCAAAATTTCCAGACAAATAATAGCAAATTCCCATTAAAAGCATTCCTTCAGGACATGTTTTATAATCAATTTTCTCATACGAAGATAGAGGAGAAGGCTTTACATCTTTTATTAAAGTAATTGAATAGACAGCAGGAATAACAGTACTTATACTTTCAACTAAAGGAGTGGCAAGCCCTATAACTCTTCCCTGTGTATTGAAAACAGGTGAACCCGGAAAATTACCAATTTGAATATCAACTACAAAAAACTTCTTCCCACCTTCTAATTCTTCAACCCTTGAAATACTTCCTTCAATTACATTCTCTTTATTCAATAAATAAATCTTCTGTCCAACTGGAAATTCTTCAGAATAATCTAAAAGCATAAGAGGAAAATTATTCCCCTCAATCTTAATTACAGCTAAATCCATTTTTTTGTCTATATCAATAATACCCTCAAAAGTTTTCTTTTTGCCACTAATTTCAACTATAATGGATTCTGCATTTGAAATTAAATGATAATTTGTAAGAATCAAACCATTTTCTGCCACAAGAATGCCGTATCCCATTTGCACGATATTTCCGTATTTATCCAGAGATTTTATTTCAACTAATGCTTTATTATTTTCTTTATATATTCTCTTTGCTATTTCTTGGGGGTAAAGATTTCCCGCAATTAAAAGGAAAAAAAGTAAAATTACTAAAATTCTATTTTTTTTCATTCCCTTCCTCCCTCCTTATAGGCTAAAACACCTATAAATCACTCTTTATTGGGAATTGCGTTAAATAATTTAATCCCTATTTTAAAAAATGTCAATATTTTGAATTGACAAAAATAATTTTTTTAGTTAGTTTGAAATTCAAAATGAATAAAAGATTAAAGAAAATAATGTTCTTCGTATTGATCTTACTATTATTCTTTCTCCTTTTTGAATTTAAAATCAGTCATAATATGGTAGACTTTGAAGTCTGTTATAAAGCTGGAAAGAGATTCATAAAAGGAGAAATTCTTTATCAACTGGAGGA
>CAZWBN010000082.1:0-3860 GCA_964632095.1 uncultured Clostridia bacterium
CCTATCCAGCATAAAATTCTTTGAATAAAAATAAATGATGAGAAAGACAGGAAGAGAAGTAAAACAAAAAGAAGAAAAAATATTACAGATAATCTTAGAGCCCTTTTTTCTTTCTCTATAATATTAGTAAATATAAAAATAAGAAAAAATATTGAAGAAAGTAAAAAAATTACTCTTCCAATCCATAACATTTTAAGCTCCTGAAATCGAGATTTTTGATGATTTAGAATTTACTTTTCTCCTGTCTAATTCAGAATTTAATTTAAAAGATAAATTTTTGAGATACTCAAAATCTTCGGGTAAAATTGTTTTTATGATATATGAAAAAGCAAGTTTATTATGAAGTAAAGGGTCAGAATCTGGAGAAAGCATCCCTTTTTCTATCATTCTTTTCCATTCAATGGTTCCAGGAACAGGAGAAAAATAGGCTAATCTTGATTTTGCCCCTCGATTGTAGACATAGTAAATGCTTTCTTCAATATCCTCCTTGCTCTGACCCGGGAGACCAACAATTAAATAAACTTCTATCTCATTTCTTCCATAACCAGCTTTCTCCAAATTCTCCAGTGCATTCTCAAACTCTTCAAGGGTAATCTTAGGGCTAACCTTTTTTAATAATTCTTCTTTAGAAGATTCAAGACTCAATCTAATTGTTTTAAAGCCTGCTTCCTTCAATAAAGAGGCTAATTCAAAATCTATTTCCCTTGCATGCAAACCATTCGGTGTATGAAAAAAAATGGGTAATTTTAATTCTATAACTTTTTTTAATATTGGTTTTATATGCTCTTCTTTATTGAAGAAAAGAGCATCATCATAAAAAGCAAAATGAGTGGTATCAAATTGATAATAGTAATATTGTAACTCTTCCACCACATTTTCTGGTTTCCTTTGATAGAAGGATTTATTTAATAGATAAGAAGCACAAAATGTGCATCTATAAGGACATCCTCTTGAGGTTAAAATAGGAAGATACTTTTTTTCTCTCAGGAGTTGATAGCTGGGATATGGAATTTCATCTAAATTGTTAAAGTAAACTTTATCTAATTTTACTTCAATTATATCTTCTATCACAGATAAAATTTTATTTTCCGCCAATCCTTCCACTATAATATCTGCTCCAGAATAATTCCTTGCATGTTCTGGCATTAAAGTAGCATAGATTCCTCCTAATATAATAGGAACATTCTTGAATCTTTTTCTTAGGAATTCAATGGTAAATTGAACCCCGGGATACCAATATGTCATACCAGAAGTAACTAATATTAAATCAGGTGTTTTAACCTTTTCCAACTCGTATTGAAACACATTAACAGGTATACCATATCTCGAATATCTTCTTGGTATTTCCTTTAAAATTTCTGGTTTTTCAATTTCTTCTTTAAAAAATGGTCCTCTTCCATCCGGTTTGCTTTTTAATTTTTTCGGCAAAAGAGGATGTGTTCTATCAAGGCAGTCTATAAAAAATAGCTCAAATTCAGTAAATTTTTCTAATATCCCGGCTATATAGAGCAAACCGAGGGGCTTTAACCAAAAATCATATGCTGTGAAATCAAAAATCCATGGATTTATTAAAAGAATTTTCTTTTTTCTCTTCATTTTTTTAAATTTAAGGAAATGGAAACTCAGCTATAAGAGGACAGCTTCTCTCTCTTTCTTTCTGCGATCTTAATTAAATCTTTTATGGTGATATCATCAAAAATCTCTTTCAAAGCTTGTGTAGCTTCTCCCCAGATTTCATGGGTGGGACATATTTCTATCCTATCACAATAATCCGGATCACTCACGCATTCTACAAGACAGCATGGACCTTCCAATGCTCTAATAACTTCACTTAATCTTATTTTTTCAGGAGGACGGGCAAGTTTATATCCACCTTTTGCACCTCTCACACTCTTTACAAGCCCTGCTACCTTTAACGGTATAATTATCTGCTCCAAATATCTGATTGGAATTCCTTCTCTTTCAGCAATATCTTTTAAAAGAACAGGCTTATTCCTATAATGTATTGCTAAATCTATAATTGCTCTTGTCCCGTAGCGCCCTTTCGTTGAAATTTTTATCATAATTGTACCTCTCATTAAAAAATTTAATTATTTATAAACATTTCTATATATTTTAAGGTTATTTTAATAGCCCCTTGTAAAACACATAAAGTTTCGTATGCTCTCCTTCCCATTTCTATATACTCCTTTGAATCTATTTTAGAGATTGCCTCAATTAAATCTTTCTCATCTTTAACTATTTTAACAGCTTTTCTCTCTAAAAATCTCTCCACAATATCTTGAAAATTGTTATAAAAGGGTCCAAAAAATATGGGTTTCCCAAAAAAAGCAGGTTCCAATATATTATGTCCACCCTTTGGCACTAAACTTCCTCCCACAAATGCCAAGTCACAAATGGCATAAAAATTAATTAATTCACCAAGGGTATCAAGAATCATTATATCCCATTTCTCGTTTTCTTTAAAGCATGATTTCCGAATGTATTTTACTGGGAATTCTTTAACCAATTTTTCCACTTCCTCAAATCTCTCAGGATGTCTGGGAGCTAATATTAATAAAATGTTCTCTTTCTTTTTACGAATCTCCATGAAAGCTTTCAATAGCTTTTCCTCTTCTCCTTTTAAAGTGCTTCCCGCAACAATCACCTTTTTAGAGCTATCTATCCCCATTTTAAGTTTCAAATTTTCAATTTCTTTAGGATTGCATTTTTTTATAGAAATATCTGCTTTCAAATTACCTGCAACAATAATCTTATCTGACTCAACACCTATTTTCTCTAATTTCTCTCTATCCTTTTGGCTTTGAACAAGAAATAAGGATATATTCGCAAGAATTTTCTTGAATAAATAACGGAATAAGTAATATTTTTTAAATGAATTATCAGATATTCTTCCATTAACCAGCAATACTTTAATTCCCCTTTTTTTTGCCTCATTAAGAAGGTTTGGCCAAAACTCAGATTCTGTTAAAATGAGTAATTCAGGTTTTATTTTTTGAAAATATTTCCTTATTATCCATGGAAAATCTAATGGAAAATAAAAAATACCGTCAGCTTCAATTTTCTTATTTGCAATTTCAAACCCTGTGGGAGTTAATGTAGAAAGATAAATTCTCCAATCAGAATGAATTTTTTTTACTTCTGAAATAAGATTCTGGATTGAAAGCACTTCTCCCATTGAAACTGCATGGAACCATATACTCTTTGTTTCCCTTTCATTTTCTGGAATATTCTTTCCAAACCTGTCTTTAAGATTTAATGGAAGTTTTCTTATGAATTTATTTTTTATAAAAAAATAAGGAAAATAAATTAACAAAAGAAAAAATAGAACAACATTATAAATTAAATACATTAGTTTTTGATAATACTATAATAATTTAAACCTATCAAGACTGTTGTCAAAGACTCTATGTCAAAAAGTGAGAGAGAGTATAAAAGCGAAAAGAAAGAAGAAGAAATAGAAAAACTTACAGACGAGCATTGGGCAGTAATTAATTACATTCGCCAATATTATCTTGAAAACAATATTGCTCCAATGGTTCGTAAGCTTTGTAAAAATACTGGTCTATCTTTGAAAAAAATTTTTGAACTTTTCCCATCTGGCCCAGCTAAAGGAGCTTGTAAAATCGCTGGGCTACCAAAGCCTGATGGATGCGTATAATTTATGGAAATATATTTTAAATATGGAATTATAATTTCTCCTTTTATCTCTTTTATATCTTTACTTTATTTGCTATTCAGAAAATTTTCATTTGGGAAAAAATCTTTCTACTCAACTCCAAGGGGGAGTAAAGTCAAAGGAATTTTATATGCTTTTGGAAAAGGAATGTTACCCTGGGAAAAAGAAAGCGTAAAAAATC
>CAZWBN010000082.1:3960-7770 GCA_964632095.1 uncultured Clostridia bacterium
TAAAAAATCTTCGTTTACTGAGCTGCCCTGATGATTTTTTCTCAAATCTTATTGTTGACTCTTTTCTTGTCTTTTCATTACTCGATTCTTTTAGAGTAAAAATTAGAATTTTTTACTTTTTACTTTCTATGTTTCTTTTTATTTATATTCCTTTTGGAAAGATCAAACATTGTTTTTTCTTCTTTCTGAGTAGAATTTCTTTTGGAATATTTTTTGGAAGAAGAGGAGTTTTACCAAGAAAAAATTTTGAATGAGATAATAAAATGAAAGAAGAAAAAGTCCAAAAGGATTTATTTGAAGAAAATATAAAGAAAATAAAACCTAAGGATATAGAGAAGGCATTAAAAGAATTTATTAGCAAAATTAATTTTGATTATGCTATTTTTCTAAATTCTTGTGTCCGATGCGGTCTTTGTGCTGATTCCTGTCATTATTATTTAACTTTTAAAGATTTAAAATCAATTCCTTCTTATAAATTAAATCTTGTGATAAGCGTATTTAAAAAATATCTCAGCTTCATAGGGAAAAAAGCATCAAGATGGGTCAATGCTATAGAGTTAGACAGTGAAACGATTAAAGAATGGATAGATTCACTGTTTGGGAGATGCAGTCTGTGTGGAAGATGCGCATTGAATTGCACTATGGGAATCAATATTCCTTATTTAATTAGAATCGCACGAGGAGCATTAGCAAAAATTGGTTTAGTTCCTCCTGGCCTGCAATCTACAGTGGATACAGCTCTTGAAAAAGGAAATAACATGGGTATTTTAGAGGAGGATTGGCTTGAAACCGTGGAGTGGTTAGAAGAAGAATTAAAACAAGAAACCAATGATTCAAAAGCTCGACTTCCTGTTGACCAGAAAGGTGTAAAATATCTATATGCAATTAACCCCCGTGAAGCTATGTTTTTCCCGATGTCTATTCTTGCAGTCGGGAAAATATTTTATGCAGCTGGTGAAAGCTGGACTTTTTCGAGCAAGAATTTTGATGTTACAAATTACGGACTTTACAGTGGAGATGATGAAGCTGCCTCAATTATGTCAAAAAGACTTGTCGATTCTTTAAAAAATTTGAGGTGTGAAACCTTGGTTCTTTCTGAATGCGGTCATGGCTACAACTCAAATAGATGGGAAGCACCTGAATGGCTTTCTAAGAAATATGATTTTGAAGTAAAAAGTATTCTCCAAGTAATTGGGGAATACATAAAAAACAGGAAAATTATACTTGACCCATCACGCAACCAAAAAATTGTTACTCTTCATGACCCATGTAATTTGGTCAGGTTTGGAGGGATTATAGAAGAACAAAGATATATTTTAAGGAACTCGGTTACTAATTTTGTAGAAATGGAACCCAATAGAGAGAAAAATTATTGTTGCGGAGGTGGAGGAGGACAATTAGCTATGACTCGCTTCGCTGAAAGACGTCTTAAGGTTGGCAAAATTAAAGCTGAACAAATTAAAAAAACAGGAGCTGAAATTGTCGCCACTCCCTGTCATAATTGTATTGACCAATTAAATGAATTGAACAAATATTACAAACTCGGTGTTGAAATCAAAACCATCTGTGAGATAGTAGCAGATGCCCTGATTTTAAAATAAAATTATTTTTTTCTTCTTGATTCTGAAATTTCCTTTACAGCTTTAATTGCTATTTTAATGTCTTCCTCTGTGTTGAAAGGTCCTATAGAAAAACGCACAGCTCCTTTAATTTTATCGGTTCCAAACTGTTCGTGAACAAGTGGTGCACAATGAAGTCCTGTCCTGCATGCAATATTATAATCGACATCAAGCATTATCCCAGTATTCAAAGCTTCCAAGCCATCTATATTAAAACTCAAAACACTTATGTGATTCTTTAAATCGTCTTGACAATACAGCGTTACTCCTTCAATTTCCTTCAAACCTTCTACCAGCATCTCAGTAAGTTTCATTTCATGTTCATGAATATTCTCTATCCCCTTTTTCTCAATCCATTTGACTCCAGCATGCAAACCTGCCACTCCCAGAGTATTAATTGTTCCATACTCAAGTCTATACGGATATTCGTAAAGATGCGTTCTAACTGCAGAACGAACTCCAGTTCCGCCTGCTCTTGTATGTCTAATTTCAACTCCTTCTCTTACATAAAGTCCTCCAATCCCTGTTGGTCCCATTAAGGATTTATGTCCTGTAAAGGCAACTATATCCACATTCATTTTCTCAATATCAATTGGAATTTTTCCAGCAGTTTGAGAAGCATCTATAGCAAAAGTAATTCCCCTTTCTTTACAGTATTTCCCAATTTCTTTAATTGGCTGAACAGTTCCTATTACATTGGAAGCATGATTCACCACGACCAATTTTGTATTTCTTTTAAACTTCTTTGGAAAATCATCAGGGTCAACAAAACCTTTGTTGTTAAAAGGGATATAGTCAACTTCTACACCATTAAACTTGTAAAGATGATAGAGGGGTCTAAGGACAGAATTATGTTCAAGGGTTGTAGTAATTGCGTGGTCGCCTTCTTTTAATATTCCAAAAATTATAAGATTAAGTGCATCTGTGGAATTATAGGAGAAGCAAAGTCTATTTGGGTCTTTTCCATTAAAGAATTTAGTGAGCAATTTCCGAGTGTCTTCAACTACCTTTCCAGCTTCCATACATAGGTCATAGCCAGAACGCCCTGGATTAACACCGAAATTTCTGTAAAAATGGTCTATGAATGCGTAAACCTCTTCTGGCTTCGGAAAAGATGTAGCTGCATTATCAAGATAAATTATTTCACTCTCCATTAAAGACTCCTCCTTTCCATAAAAAATGAAAAATAATTTTAATTTCATCCGCATTTTATGTCAAACTATTGATTTATATAATTTTCTAAATTAAACTAAAATCGAAAAATGAAAAAACTTATAAAAACGAAAATTGAAAAACTTGTATTTGGTGGGCAGGGACTTGGTAAACATGAAAATAAAGTAATTTTAGCCTGGAATACTCTTCCAGGAGAAGAGGCGGAAATTAAAATTTATAAAAATAAAAAAACTTATTCAGAAGGAATTGCAACTACCATAATAAATCCATCTTCAAACAGAATAGAACCTGAAGAGGAACATTTTCTCTCGTGCAGTCCATGGCAAATACTGAGCTGGGAGCAGGAAAATATATGGAAGAAAAAAATTGCAAGGGAAACCTATGAGAGAATTGGTGAATTATTGGACTTCCCTGATTTTGAAATAGTTTCTGATTCAGAAAATCAATTTAATTACAGGAATAAAATGGAATATAGTTTTACTATGAATAATAAAGGCTTAATATCTCCTGCTTTTTTTAAGAGAGGAACTCACAAGCGTATGCCAATTAATTTTTGTAAATTAGCCGAATCTTCAATTAATGATTCTGCTCAAAAAATTATATCATGGCTAAATCAAAATTCAGTGCCAATTGATATTCTAAAAACTCTGATTCTAAGATGTAACGATAAAAATGAAGTTATTGCGGGGCTATTTATAAAAGAAAACTTTCCATTTAAAAATTATCCTCCTCTTGATGAAAATTTAAAGGGTTTTCAGATTCATCTATCCAATCCCTTAAGCCCAGCATCTGTTTCAGATAAAAAATTATTTGAGGAAGGTCAAGATTTTCTTGAGATTAAAATTAAAGGGATAAGACTTAAATTTGGTTTACTGAGCTTTTTTCAGGTTAACCTGCCTCTTTTTAAAATAGTGCTTGATGATATTCTAAAATTTTTAGATTCCAAGAACTCCATAATTGATTACTATTCAGGAGTTGGAGCAATCAGCCTTCCCCTTTCTTCGAGTTTCAAAGATTG
>CAZWBN010000083.1:0-7764 GCA_964632095.1 uncultured Clostridia bacterium
GATAATAAAGAAATGGCAAATCTTTTAAAATCAAAAGTAATGGAGAATTTTAAATATGAGGAAATCTGGGAAGTTGAAATGTCTCCTCTAATAGGAACTCATACAGGTCCAGGAACTTGGGGAATTTCCTATCTTATTATATAAACTTTGCATTTTGTATTTTTAATTTTTATAATTAAATAGCAAAATCTGGATTAATAAGGAGGTTCATAATGGCAATAAAAGTTGGAATTAATGGCTTTGGAAGAATAGGGAGAAATTTATTTAGAGCAAGTTTAAATGACCCAGAAATTGAATTTGTGGCAGTAAATGATATAACAAATGCTAAAACTCTTGCTCATCTTTTAAAATATGATTCAGTAATGGGCATATTGGATGCAGAAGTGGAAGCAAAGGAAAATTCAATAGTGGTGAATGGTAAGGAAGTTAAAGTTTTCAGTGAGCGAGATCCGGCAAACTTACCTTGGAAAGAGATTGGAGTTGAAATAGTTGTGGAGTCAACGGGTCTATTCAGAAAAAGAGAAGATGCAGAAAAACATATCGTTTCTGGAGGAGCAAGAAAAGTAATTATCACTGCTCCTGCAACAAATCCAGATGTTACTATTGTTTTGGGTGTTAATGAAGAAATTTATGACCATGAAAATCATCACATAATCTCAAATGCTTCATGCACCACAAATTGCCTTGCTCCGGTGGTTAAGGTTTTAAAAGAGGAATTTGGTTTTGTAAAGGGATTTATGACCACAGTTCATGCTTACACAAATGACCAGAGAATTCTTGATTTACCTCATAAAGATTTAAGGAGAGCGAGGGCAGCTGCTGTTTCAATGATTCCAACAACAACCGGTGCTGCAAAGGCGGTTGGCATTGTAATGCCTGAATTAAAAGGAAAAATTGATGGCATTGCAATAAGAGTTCCAACACCAAATGTTTCTGTTGTTGACTTAGTTGCTTTGGTAGAGAAAAAAGTGACAAGAGAACAAGTAAATGAAACCTTCAAAAAAGCTTCAGAAGGGAAATTAAAAGGTATTCTCAATTATACAGATGAAGAGCTTGTTTCTGTTGACTATGTGGGCAATCCTTATTCTGCAATTGTTGATGGTCCATTTACAAGAGTTACAGATGATAATCTTGTAAAAGTTCTTGCCTGGTATGACAATGAATGGGGATATTCCTGTCGCGTGAGAGATTTAATTAAGTATATAAAGGAAAGGGAAAAATGAATAAATTAATTGTTCGAGATTTAAATGTTAAAGGAAAAAAGGTTTTCTTAAGAGTTGATTTTAATGTTCCTTTGAATGAGAAAAGTGAAATTACTGATGTAACTCGAATAAAAGCTGTTTTACCAACTCTGACTTATCTTATTTTGCATGGTGCTAAATTAATAATAGCTTCTCATCTTGGTCGCCCAAAGGGTAAGTTTAAACCAGAGTTAAGTTTAAAACCTGTGCAGGAGAAACTCTCCGAATTTTTAAATAAAGATGTTATCTTAGCATCCGATGTAATAGGAGATGAAGTTGAAAAATTAAAAGAGAATTTAAAAGAAGGAGAGATACTTTTACTTGAAAATGTAAGATTTCATCCTGGTGAAACTGAGAATAATGAAGACTTTGCAAAGGAATTAGCAAAGGGTATTGATATTTATGTAAATGATGCTTTTGCAGCTTGCCATAGAGCTCATGCCTCAGTGGTGGGAATAACAAAATTTGTTCCGATAAAAGGAGCTGGATTTCTACTGGAAAAGGAAATAAAATATTTTTCAAAGATTTTACAGGCAAAGGAAAGACCTTTCACTCTGGTGCTTGGCGGAGTCAAAATCTCGGACAAGATTCCAGTAATTTTAAATATGCTTGATAAAGTTGATCACCTTTTAATAGGTGGTGCCATGGCTTTTACATTTCTTAAAGCAATTGGAAAAGAGATAGGAGAATCAATTGTTGATGAAGAGAAATTGAATATTGCCAAGCAAATAATGGAAGAAGCTCGCAAAAGAAATATTGATTTTCAATTGCCAAGGGATTTTATCATTGCAGAAAAAATTGAAAAGGGCATAAAAACAAAATTAATTAAGGACAGACCTATCCCAAAAGGTTATATGGGACTTGATATTGGTCCTGAGACAGTTAAAAATTATTCTAAAATAATCGCTGATTCAAGGATGATTTTCTGGAATGGTCCAATGGGTGTTTTTGAAATTGAGGAATTTTCAAAAGGAACAATCTCTATTGCAAATGCAATAGCTGATTCAAGAGCAATAAGCATTGCGGGTGGTGGTGATACATTAGCCGGGCTTGATAAAGCCCAGGTTAAAGATAAGATTACACATATTTCCACTGGAGGAGGAGCATCCCTTGAATTTTTGGCAAAGGGAAATTTACCGGGAATAGAAGTTTTGGATGAGGTGAAATAAAATGAGAAAGCCATTTATAGCTGGAAACTGGAAAATGAATAAAACAATTCCTGAAGCAATTGAATTAGTTAAAAAATTAAAGGAAATTGTAAAAGTTGAAAATGGAGAAATTGTAGTTATTCCACCTTTTACTGCTTTATCTGAAGTAAGAAAAGTAATTAAGGAAAGTAAGATAGAGCTTGGAGCACAAAATCTTCACTGGAAAGAAAAGGGAGCTTATACAGGTGAAATCTCTCCATCAATGCTTAAGGATATTGGCTGTAAATATGTTATTGTAGGGCATTCTGAAAGAAGAGAACATTTCCTTGAAAAAGATGAATTAATAAATTTAAAAATTAAAGCTGCTCTTGAAAATTCAATTCATCCGATTTTCTGTATAGGTGAAAAGCTTGAACAAAGGGAAAAAGGCGAAACAATAAAAGTTATTGATGAGCAAATAAATAAGGGGTTAAATGGATTAGATGAGAAAGAGATAAAAAATATAGTAATTGCATATGAACCTGTATGGGCTATTGGAACCGGCAGAACTGCAACTCCCGAACAAGCACAGGAAGTTCATCTATTCATCAGAGAAAAATTGAAAAAAAATTATGGAAATGAAATCGCTTCTTGTGCTATAATTCTTTATGGTGGGTCCGTGAAAGCGGATAATGCATATTCATTAATTAAAGAGAAAGATATTGATGGAGCATTAGTTGGAGGGGCTTCCCTTGAAGCAGAATCTTTTGGTAAAATAATAGAGGAAGCATGGCGAGCTTTTAGAGATAAAATGAAATAGGAGGAAAGATTGGCTACTTTATTGACAATAATTCATATAATTATTTGTATAATTCTTATCTTAGCAGTTCTACTTCAATCAGGAAAAGCAGCTGATTTAGCAAGTGCTTTTGGAGGAGCAGGAAGTCAGGCAGTATTTGGTCCAAGAGGAGCTGCAACTTTGCTTTCAAAAATAACAACAGTTTGTGCAATTCTATTCATGATAACTTCTCTCGGTTTATGGATATTTTCAGGAAAAGGAGGAAAATCAGTTGTAAAGGGAGTAGAAACAGAAAAGTCTAAACCTGCTCAAACAGAAGTTCAAAAGCAAACCCAAACTCAGAAACCAGTAAAACAAAAAACAGAAACTCAAAATCAAAATAAATCGAAAAATTGACTTTTGGGTGCCGAAGTGGTGGAATTGGTAGACACGCTAGCTTGAGGGGCTAGTGAGCACATTTGCTCGTAGGGGTTCGAGTCCCCTCTTCGGCACCATTTTTAATATTTAAATTTCCACCACCTATAAAAAAACAAAAATAAGATTAAAAATTAAAAGGATTTGTGTTCTGTTCTTTTTATTATTTCGTTCTGGAGCTCAGTTTTTAAATCTACAAAATAATCACTGTAACCAGCCACTCTCACTATCAAATCGCGATACTTTTCTGGATGTCTTTGAGCATCACGAAGTGTCTCTGCAGTTACTACATTGAATTGAACATGATGACCATCCAGTTTAAAATAAGTTCTTATTAATTTCAAAAGTTTATTTAAACCATCCTCATTTTGCAAAATACTTGGAGTGAATTTCTGATTCAATAATGCTCCACCTGTTTTAATATGATCAATTTTTGCAACAGATTTAATCACTGCTGTTGGTCCTTTCCTATCTGTTCCCTGAACAGGAGAAACTCCCTCTGAAAGAGGCTCCCAGGCTTTTCTGCCATCAGGTGTTGCTCCAGTTACTTTACCAAAATAAATATGAACCGTGGTTGGAAGAAGATTTATTCTGTGTGTGCCTCCTCTTGTATTTGGTCTTCCATCCACTGCTTCAAAATAAATTTCGAAAACTTTTTTCATTATATTATCTGCGTAATCATCATCATTCCCATATTTAGGAGTTTTATTTAATAAAATCAATTGAAATTTCTCATATCCCTTAAAATTGTTCTTGAGTGCTTTTAGAAATTCATCCATTGTTATAGTTTTTTTATCAAAAACATGATATTTTATTGCAGTCAGAGAATCTGTTATTGTCCCTAAACCCACTCCCTGAATATACGAGGTGTTATATCGAGGACCACCATTATGATAATCTTTGCCCTTAACTATACAGTCATCTATAAGAAGTGAAAGGAATGGCGCTGGAACATATTCTGCATATAGTCTTTCAATTATGTTGTTTCCTTTTATTTTGATATCAATAAAATGCTTTATCTGTTTTTGATAAGCTGAGAATAATTCGTCAAATGTTTTAAAATTTGTTGGGTCGCCAGTTTCAATTCCTATTTTTTTACCTGTTCGAAGGTCGAAACCATTATTTAAGGTGATTTCAAGAATCTTGGGAAAATTAAAATAACCTGTTAATATATAGGCTTCTTTACCAAAAGCTCCCGTTTCCACACACCCACTTGCTCCTCCATTTCTTGCATCTTCGATTGACTTTCCTTGTCGGAGAAGTTCCTGAATAATTGCATCCGTATTAAAAATTGAAGGCTGACCGAAACCGGTTCTCACAACTTCCAATGCCTTTTTCAAAAAGCTATCAGGATTCTTTTTGCTTATCTGAACCATTGTGCTTGGCTGGACTATTCTCATTTCTTTTATAATATCAAGAATAAGATAAGAAAGCTCATTCACAGCATCTGAACCATCTTCTTTTACTCCTCCTAAATTTATTAATGCAAAATCTGTATAAGTATTACTCTCCTCTCCAGTAACTCCAACTTTTGGAGGAGCTGGCTGATTATTAAATTTTATCCAGAAAGCCTCTAAAAGCTCTTTTATTTTCTCAATAGTTAATGTTCCTTCTTCCAATCCTTTCTTATAAAATGGATAAAGATGCTGATCGAGTCTTCCAGGATTAAAAGAGTCCCATCCATTTAGCTCTATAATCACTCCTAAGTGAACAAACCAGTAATACTGAAGAGCCTCCCAGAAATCACGAGGTGGATGAGCAGGAACCTGAAAGCAAATTTCTGCCATCCTCTCCAATTCTTTACGCCTTTCTGGATTTTTTTCCTCCTTTGCTAATTCTTTCAATCTCTCCGCATGTCTTCTCGCATACATAATCAATGCATCTGCAGCAATTTCCATTGCTCTTAGTTCCTCAAGCTTTTCATATGCCTCAGGGTCATTTAAAAAGTCTAATTTCTCCATACTTTTTTTTATATCCTTCTTGAAATCGATAAAACCCTTTTTGTAAATTTTATTATCAAGAACAGTATGCCCAGGAGCTCTCTGCTCCATAAATTCTGTAAAAATCCCTGCCTCATAGGCTAATTTCCACTCTGGTGACATCTCCTCAAAGATTTTATCTCTTATGGATTTACCTCTCCAAAATGGAATAATCTCCTTTTTATAGATTTCAAATGTCCATTCGTCAACTTTATAGGGTATTTTTTCTCTTGAATTTAAAATTTCAAGGTCCTTTATGCTATGACAGCAGATCTCTGGATAAGTAGGAGTAGCTTTAGGAGCAGGACCTCTCTCACCAACTATAAGTTCTCCTTCATTTATACAGATTTCTTTGTTTTCAAGAATATATTTAAAGGCAAGTGCTCTTCTAATTGGAGCAGAAACTTTATTGGCTATGTCGCTTTTATAAAACTTAGTGATTAGAATTGCCCTCTCAGGAGTTATATAAGGCTTTGCATTTATGCTCTGTTCCCTTAATTTTGTTATTCTCTCATTCATTTTATTAACCTCCGATTTTCACTTTAAAATTATGTTTTTCAAAAATTCTCTTTATTTTTTCCATCTCTTCTTTTCCAGGAGACTTTATGTCTTTTATTTTATATTCCTTATTCAATTTTAAATATTTTCCACTTCCTGCTTCATGATATGGAAGTAAACTTATTCTATTTATTCCATTTAATGAAGAAACAAAGTTAACAATTTTATTTATGTTATCAATATCATCATTTATACTCGGAATAATTGGAATTCTTATTTCAATATTAACATTTTTCTCTACAAGATATTTTAAATTATCAAGGATTAAATCATTCAAAACTCCTGTATATTTTTTGTGCTTTTCTTTATTCATTATTTTTAAGTCATATAAAAATAGATCAACAAAAGGCAATATTTCTTCAATTGTCTCCCTTGGAGCATATCCGCATGTATCTATAGTTGTATGAATATTTCTTTTTTTACATTTCAAAAGTACATCCTTTAGAAAATCCACCTGCAAAAGGGGTTCTCCTCCTGAGAATGTTACTCCTCCATTCGATTCATCATAAAAGGCTTTGTCTTTTTCAATTTCTCTCATTACTTCCTCTACACTCATTTCCTTCCCTATTATTTCAAGAGCCTCTGCAGCGCAATTTTCAGCACATTTTCCACACAAATTACATTTTTCCCTATTTATAATTACATGCTTTTTCCAGGAAAGAGCATTTTCAGAACAAATTTCAATACATTCTTTACAATCTCTGCATCTATTTATGTTATATGCAAGTTCAATCTCAGATGACTGACCTTCTGGATTATGACACCACCAGCATCGAAGATTACATCCTTTTAAGAAAATAGTAGTCCTTATTCCAGGACCATCGTGTATAGCATATCTTTTAATATCGAAAATAAGCCCTTTCTTCATCTTCTTGTTTAATTCCTTCTATTATTTTTTTCTCTTCAATAATTTTATAATACTTCCTTATAAATTTTTCCTGAACACTAAAGGACCAGTGAACATCTCGAATGAAGTTTGCTGCTTCTTCAAATTTTCCTTGGTAAAGCAATTCAACTATTTTCTTATGTTCTTCGATAGAATTTAATTCCCACTCTTTTACAAATCCTTTTTGTCTTGGAAAATCATAAAGTCTCTTCTTTAAATTATCCACTATTTTCTTTAAAACTTTGTTTCCGGATAAATCGATATAAGTATTATGGAATTTCAGATTTTTACTGTAATATAAATCGAAATTATCTTTCTCTATCGCTTTTCTCATTTCTTCATTAAGTTTTTCCATCTTTTTAATATCTGAAGTCTCTAAGAAGCTTGAAGCCGAAAGCATAGCAATGTTTTCAAGAGCACCTATAACCTCATAATAGTCTTTAATATCTTGAAGTGTAAGCACATTTACATAAACTCCTTTTCGAGGCAAAATCGTAACAAAACCTTCCATCTCAAGCTGAAGGAGAGCATCCCTTAAAGGAGTTTTACTAATTCCAAGTTTTCTGCTCGTCTCATCCATGTTTATAAAAGAGCCAGGTCTTATTTTTCCTTTATGTAACTGTTCTCTTAAATACTCATAAACCTGTTCCTTTAAAGATTTTAAATTTAAAATACTTTTTTTCACCTTAAGACCTCCTTGAGTTGCTTCATTTTCAAAACCGAATATATCAGACATCACACTCAAAGTCAATTTTTAGTT